>DATLBM010000067.1:0-9335 GCA_035526885.1 Thermoanaerobaculia bacterium
GCAACCAGCAACGCGCCGCAGGCGCACTAGAACGGCAGGATCGACTTCCACCAGGACTGCTTGGCGACGTCCTGCGCCGCGACGGCGGGCATCGTGGCCAGCGTCTCGTTGCCGCGCTGCACGACGATCGTGCCGATGCGCTGTCCGCGTTTCACCGGCGCTGCAACCGCGCCGCCGTTGAACTTCACGCTGACGCCTTTTTCCTCGCCGCGCTTGACCAGCGCCCTCACGTCCTGCGGCGCCATCACCGGCACCGACTTCGCGCGGCCGTCGCTGACCGTGGCCTGCGCCACCACGGCGCCCTGTTTCACCGGCGTGACCATCTTGTACTGCAGGAAGGCCTTGTTCATCAGCGAGGCGGCGATGTCGAAGGAGCTCTGCGGACCGCGCGAGGTCTTCGCGCCCATGACCACGCAGATCAGCTCGAGGTTGTTGCGCTTCGCCGATGCCGTCACGGAGAAGCCGGCCGGACCGGAGTAGCCGGTCTTGATGCCGGTCGTGCCTTCGTAGAAGCGCAGCAGGCGGTTCGGGTTGTAGATGCGCTGCAGCGTGGCGTTGCGGAACTCCATCTCCGGAATGACCGCGAGCTGGCGCATGAAGGAGTACTTCATCAACTCCTGTCCGAGCTTGGCCAGGTCGCGCGCGCTCATGACGTTGTTCATGCGCGGGTCGTGCGGCGGCAAGCCGTGAGGATCGTAGAAGTGGGTGTTCTTGAGACCGAGGGCCTGCGCCTTGGCGTTCATCAGATCGGCGAACGACTCTCCCGAGCCGGCGATCTTTTCCGCGATGGCCATGGCCGCATCGTTCGCGGAGTGGACCATCGTGGCGATGAGCAGATTCTTCAGCGGCCAGACCGAGCCCGCGCGGAGGTAGACCTGCGAGCCGCCCATCTTGCTGGCGTTCGCGGAGATCGTGATCGGCGTGTCGTACTGAAGGTTGCCCTCCTTGATCTCGTCCATGGCGATGAGCAGCGTCATCATCTTGGCCATGGAGGCCGTGGGCATCGGCTTGTCGGCGTTGTCCTCGAAGAGCACCCGGCCGGTGGTGGGCTCCATCACGAACGCCGCGGTGTAGCCTTTCGGCGAGTTCGCGACGTCGGCCGAAACGGGCCCGCTTTCCTCGGCATTCTGCGCAAAAACCGGGATCGCCAGCGCGGCGATCATCAGGGTGAAGAGTACTTTCCTCATGTGGAGCTCCCTCGTAGTGTTCGGTGGGCGCAAAGTGCAGCGGTCATGCCACGGCTGAGTTACTTCGCCGAGGCACGCTTTTTCGTCGCGCGCGAGGTGCGCGGGATCGAGCTGATGACCGTCCAGTCGTGCTTGTGCACGACCACCGGCTCTTTCGACTTCGGCCAGAGATCGACGGGGATGTAGTAGTAGCCGTCGCCGAGGACTCGGGACTTGATGGCCAGGTCACGCATGCTTTTGCAGAGACCCTTCTTGCCACGGATCGCGCTGCGCTCGACCATGACACCGGTCGTCTCGCCGACTCCCTGGAAGACACTGATCTCCGCGCAGAGAGAATTCACTAACGTCATGGAGGGCTGCGTTAGCAAGAAGTGGTCCCGGTTGCTACCGAGCGGGCTCGGCTGCCACTGCGGTTGCCGGGTTGCTGGTTCCCGGTTCGTGGTGATTCGGTGCGAGAGCGGTGCTTTTACGCGCTCACGCACCTCGAACGAGCAACCGGCAACCGGCAACGCGCGGCGAAGCCGCGCTACGAGCGCAGTTCCACGTTCCAGTACGCCTCGTCGAGGAAGTTCTTCCAGATCTCCGGATACGACCTTCCCTGGAGGCGATGGAGCGGGTGCCATTTCGGACGCGCCGGCGCGCGGCGCAGGCGCATGTCCGATTCGGCGAGGAGCTTGTTGCCCTTGCGCACGTTGCACGGCAGGCAGGCGCAGACGACGTTCTCCCACGTCGACTTGCCGCCGCGCGAGATCGGGATCACGTGATCCAGCGACAGCTCCGACGACGGGAACTTCTTCCCGCAGTACTGGCAGCGGTTCTGGTCGCGCAGATAGATGTTGCCGCGCGAGAACTTCACTTCCTGCCGCGGCAGCCGGTCGAAGATGAGCAGCTGCACCACGTGCGGAATGACGATGTTGCGGCTGGGGGTGATGACGTAGTGGTCGTCCGGCTGGACTTCGATGTCCATCCAGTTTTCGAAGTCGTAGGTGCGATATTCGGAGTCGACCGCGCGGACCTGTCCTTTGTACAGAAGCGTCAGCGCCCTACGCACCGACGTGATCTGCACGGCCTGAAACAAGCGATTCAGTACCAGCACATGACCATCGAGCATAATCGTCCACGGGCATGATACAGCCTTCGGGCAAACCGCCAATATTGCAAAACTGCCCTCACCTGCATCACACTAGGCCCCAGACGAACTCGTACGCGGCGTCACGGGTGTGTTTTTGGGAGGCTTAATGCGCGTCTTTTCACGGGTCGCTCTTGTCGTAACGCTTCTTCTTTCCGGCTCTGCCGTCATGGCGGACCACTGGATCGGTGAATGTCCGCTGTCCCTGGTCGACTCGACCCCGGCCGTGACGGACTTCGATCTCTCGCCTCACGGCGTGTTCCGTTCCGGCGCCCTGGTCTACGTTCTGCGCGGCAACGTGCTGACGACCTACACGACCAACGACACCGGCAATCTCACCATCGCGCGCGAAGACTTCATCAGTTCGCTCGCGGCCCGGGAGACGGAAGGCGGCACCGCCTTCGCCAACGGCATCCTCTACGTCAGCAGCGAGGCCGGACTGGAAGTGTTCGATCTCACGAACACGCGAGTCGGCGGTACCGCGCCCGTGCGGCGCGCGTTTCTTCCCGGGCTGCACTACCGGCGCCTGGCGGTCAGCGGGAATCGCCTGGCCGGCTTGTACCCGGCCACCGATCTGCCCTGCTATCCGCTGGGCTCGATCACGCCGCAGTGCATCAACCAGGTCGACATCCTCGACGTCACTTCCCCGAGCGCACCCGGCGTCGTGGGGACGATCCGCTCGCTGTCGAACTCCACGTTCCGCGGCCTCAACGACATCGCCTTCAACCAGGGCTACCTGATGGTCCTGAGCGAAGAGGGGCTGACCGCGGTCGACATCTCCAATCCCGCCGCCATCACCCGTCCGGCCTTCGTGCCCTTCCCCGGCAAGTGGCTGGTCAGCAACGGCGCGGACGTGATCGGCGTGGGCACCGACTCCACGATCAACATCTTCAGCGTGCGCAACCTCCTGCCGATCTTCACGCGGACGGCGCTGCTCACGCTCCCGCAGTACCTCACGCTCGACCGCGCCAACGCCATCCGCTTCAGCCGCAACGCGTGGTGGGACGAGGGCAACGGGCGCCTGGTGACGATGATCGAAGAAGTGAATCCGATGAACCTGCATGCGGCGCGCACGATCGCCTTCGACGTGTTCGATCTCACCGTGCCGCTCTTCGAGGGCGAGGCGGAGCGCATCTTCGAAGACGTGACCATGCTCAACGAGGACGAGGTCAAGCACAACCCGGTCGTCGTCGGTCCGTTCGTGTACGTGATCGGCGAGGAGACGGGCCTGCAGAGCTACGGCTCGTGCGGACAGGTCACGGGCCGCATCGAACTGGACAGCCCGCGGCAGCTCACCTGCAACGGCGCGAACCTGTTCGGATGGGTGACGGGCCAGCAGAAGATCGTCAGCGTCGAAGTCTTCCTCAACAACACGCCCCTCGGCCCCGCGACGCTCGGCGGCGTGCTGCGCACGAACGTGTCCTCGAACACGCCCGTCTCGCCGTGGCAGATCCGCATCAACCTCGACACGACCGCGCGCGGCGAGTACCAGCTCCGCGCGATCGGCACGGACATCGCCGGAAGACGCCGGCAGTTCGCCAGCCGCCGCGTGTTCTTCGAAGGTCCGGGCTCGAACTGCTCGAACGTGCGCAGACGCGCGGTTCGTTAAGCCAATTCATCCACGATACGCAACGCGGCCGACCTAGGGTCGGCCGCTTGCGTGATGGGCCGCCCCACCACGATGTAGTCCGCGCCCGCCCGCACCGCCTCTCCCGGCGTCATCGTGCGCTGCTGATCGCCCGCGTCGGCGCCCGCCGGACGAATGCCCGGCGTGAGAATCACGAGCTCCGCGCCGCACGCCTCGCGCACCGGCGCGATCTCGCGAGGCGACGCCACGACGCCGCGCAGTCCGCTCTCGCGAGCGAGCTTCGCCAGGCGCACGACGTTCGCCTCCGCCGAGCCGCCGAATCCGATCTGCAGCAGGTCCGCTTCTTCGAGACTGGTCAGCACCGTCACCCCGAGAACGAGCAGCGAGTCGTGCGCGCAGGCGCGCATCATCGGCGCACCGCCGGCCGCGTGCACGGTGGCGATGAACGCACCCAGCGACGCCGCTTCCTGCACCGCGTGCCGCGCGGTGTTCGGGATGTCGTGGATCTTCAGATCGAGGAACACCTTCTCGCCTCGCGACACCAGCTCGCGCACGATCGACGGCCCGTTGGCGATGAACGCCTGCAGCCCGATCTTGAGCACGCCCGCGGCGCCGTGCAGCGCGTCGGCGAGGCGGAGGATGTCTTCGCGGGCCGATGCGTCGAGAGCCACTACAAGTCGGTCGTGGGGTTGCATCATGATTGCGCAGTATGGACAAGTTCACCGTGGCCCGCACGCTCGATGACATCTCGCGCTACATCGAGCTGAGCGACTCCAATCCGTTCAAGGCGCGCGCATTCGAAAAAGCCGCACGCGCCGTCGAGAAGCTCGACGAAGACGTCGAGGACCTCGTCGCACGCGGCGCGATCCTCGAGGTTTCCGGCGTCGGCAAAGCGACCGGCGCCATCATCGAAGAGCTCGTGCGCACCGGCACCTCGCGCTATCTCGAAGAGCTGCGCGATCAATATCCGCCCGGCATCTTCGAGCTGCTCCGCGTGCCGAAGCTGGGGTTGAAGAAAATCGCCCAGATGCACAAAGAGCTCGGCATCGGCTCGCTCGAAGATCTGGAGGAAGCGCTGCACGACGGCAGCGTGGCCAAGCTGAAAGGCTTCGGCGCGAAGACCGCGGAGCAGATCCTCAAAGGCATCGAGTTCGCGCGCATGCGCGAGTCGCAGTTCCTGCTTCCGGTCGGACTGGAAGCCGGCGAATCGATCCGCGAGCGCCTCGCGGACCTCGACGAAGTCGAGAATGCCGAGGTTTCGGGCAGCGTGCGGCGCCGCCTGGAGGTGATCCGCAACGTCAACATCGTCGTGGTCACGAAGAAGCCGCAGGTGGTGGCGGAGAAGCTCGCGGACGTCGTCGCGAACCTCACGCCCATCGACGAGCGCACGTACAAAGGCCAGACGCGCGGCGAGCTGGACGTGATCTTCCATCTCACGCCGCCGAATGAATTCGGCTCGACGATGCTGCGCACGACCGGCAGCGCGGCATTCGTCGAAGCCTTCGGCACGATCGCCAACGCTGCGAAAGAGGAGGACGCGTTCAAGAAGGCCGGCTTCACGTACGTCGAGCCGGAACGGCGCGAATCCACGGACGATCTCAAACTGAAGAAGCGCACGAAGCTCGTCGACGTCGCGGATCTGCGTGGCACGTTTCACGTGCACACGACCTTCTCCGACGGACGCAATACCGTGCAGGAGATGCTCGGCGCCGCGCACGGACGCGGGTGGGAGTACGTCGGCATCTCCGATCACTCGGTCATCGCGTACTACGCCGGCGGACTGACCGAAGAGAAGCTCAAGGCGCAGCACGCGGAGATCGCGAAGCAGGAGAAGGGCGTCGCGCCGATGCGCGTTTTCCGCGGCTCGGAGGCGGACATCCTTCCCGACGGCACGATGGATTACGGGAAGCGCATCCTCTCGAAGTTCGACTTCGTCGTGGCCTCCGTGCACTCGCAATTCAAGATGGACGTCGACGCCATGACGGACCGCATCCTCCGCGCCATGGACGACCCGCACGTCACCTTCCTCGGCCATCTCACCGGCCGCCTCCTGCTCTCCCGCGAAGGCTACAAGGTCGACTACGACCGCATCTTCGACAAAGCCGCGGAGACGGGCGTGATGATCGAGATCAACGGCAATCCGCGGCGGCTCGACGTCGACTGGCGATATTTGCGCAAGGCGGTCGATCGCGGCGTCATGTTCAGCATCCATCCGGACGCGCACTCGATCGGCGAGTACAACGCCGTGGTCACCGGGACGTGGGTGGCGCGCAAAGGCGGCCTGGCGCCGAAGCACATCTTCAACACGAAAAGCGTTGAGGAGGTTGCGGAGTTTTTCGCGGCAAAGAAACAGTCACGCGCGCACGGGGCCCGAGGCTAGGGCAACCAGCGCGGTACCCCAGGCTGGGCCAACCAGCGCGGCCGGTGCCCGAGGCCAGGCCAACGAGCGCGCACGAAAAGCGTCGAAGAGGTTGCCGAGTTTCTCGCGGCAAAGAAACAGTCAGGCGCGCACGGTGCCCGAGGCTAGGCCAACCAGCGCTGCCGGCCGTGCCGGCCCGGCCCGCGGCGCATGCGGGTGAGCAACCCATGCGCCGCGGGCACTGCCGCAAGTGAGGAGAAAGAAGTGCGCTGCTTCGTCGTCAGCGCTTCGCGGACAGCACGAGCATCAGGGCGCGCTGCGACGACGCGTCGCGGGTCACGCCCATCACCACGGTCTGTCCGATCTTGAGATTCAACGTCGTCTTCATCAGCGGCGCGAGCTGATCGCCGTCCAGCTTCGAGAGCTGGAAATCCGACACCTCGATCGTGTCGCTGGCCGCGTCGTACTGGCCGAACTTGAAGTTCGCGCGGTACTGCGAGAGGTCCACCATCGACGGCGAGCCTTCACTGCCCGCCGCCTCGGCCGCGCCCGCATCCGCGATCTCGGTGTAACGCAGCAGCGTGAGCTGCTTTTCGACTTCCGCCAGCTCGGCGCCGAGGTGCGCCTGCTTTGCGGCCGGATTCCGTTTCGCGAGGAGAAGGCGCACCGAGAGCTTGAAGGCCTGCGGCGCCGTGTCGAACTCCGCCAGCGCGGCAGCGATCCGCTTCAGGTTCGCGGGATCGTCCGTCACCACCAGCGAATTGGTCTTCGGCTGGATGGACATCGTGCCGTCGGCGCTCATGAGCGACTTGATCACCGCCGCCGCGTTCTCGGCCTGCTTGTGCTTGAACGCGAACGTACGCACGGAAAGGCTCTTCCCCATGTCGGCCGCGTCGGCGAATGCCGCCGAAGACAGGAGGAGGAGGGTCACCAACATCACTGCAAATCGCTTCATAAATCCGCCGGAAGGTTCTCGTCGAAGATCATGACCACTTTGACGTCGTTCGCGGCCTCGGTCGGCACTTCGACGATCGTTGCTTTCTGAGAGTCATACGCAGCGACGACGGGTTTCGTCGCGAATTGCACGCGCTGCGGCTGCACCGCGGCCACGCGTGCGGCCGGTTTGGTCATCGGCTGCGTGTCGATGCGATAGACCATCGTCGCGCCGAACACCGCCGCGCCGACCGCCGCCGCCATGGCCAGACGGCGCGGCCACGCGACCACGCGCTTCGAGGCCACCGTCTCGGCGTCGCGCACGCGCACCTGCTGCATCACGCCGCTCACGAACGCCTCGACGCCGCCCGGCGGAATCATCTCCTCGCCGCCAAGGGCGCGGAAGAGGATGTCGGGATCGGTGTGCGCGGCGAAGTCGAGGCAGCGATCGCACGCGCGCAGATGCGCGAGCAGCGCCGCATCCTCGGTACCCGCATGGAAGCGGGTGCGGAAGGAGTCACAAGTCATCATTTCTCCCTCCACAACTGCGCGTACTCGGGATAGCGCTTGGCGAGCTGCACCTGCATCAGCTTGCGGGCGTTGAACAGATGATTGCGGACCGTCGACTCACGGCAGCCCAGGACCTTGGCGATCTCCGCGGAGGGAAGGTCTTCCATCTGATTCATGACGAAGATCGTCTTCTGCTTCGGCGAGAGCACCGATGAGACGTCGTCGAAGACGCTCTCCACTTCCTTGCGCTGCACGAGAACGTTCTGCTCGGCCTCCGCCGCCGTTTTCACGAGGCGCAGGTTCGAGTTCACGGCGTTGTCGCGCGACTGCTTGTTGCGCATGAAGTCGATGGCCACGTTGGTGACCATGCGATAAAGCCAGGTGTCGAACGCGTACTTGGCGTCGTACTTTGCGAGGTTCTCCCACAGTTTGAGGAAGACCAGCTGCGAGATGTCCTTGGCGTCTTCCGCGTTGCCGATGATGCGGTAGCAGAGCGCGTACACCTTCGACGTCTTGCGGCGCACGAGCGTCTCGAACGCGTCGGTGTCGCCGCCGCGAATCGTTTCCACGAGCTGACGATCGTCAGGCTCCGGCGTCGGGGTGGTCGAAATCATCAGGCGGAGTCCCAGGGACATGATCGCCCTTTGTACGGGCGCTGCTGGAGGAACGTCTAGGGCGGGCCGAGCCCTTCCCGGCTGCTACAATCCGCAGAACATGCGCGTCCTCGTCGTCGGGCAGGGTGCACGAGAGCACGCTCTCTGCTGGAAGCTCAAGCAATCTCCTCTCGTGAGAGAGATTTACGCCGCGCCGGGCAACGCCGGGATGGCCCAGGTCGCCGACTGCGTGCCCATCGGCGTCGCGGACATCATCGAGCTGGCCGATTTCGCGGAAAAGCTCAAAATCGATCTCACCATCGTCGGCCCCGAGCTCCCCCTCACCCTCGGCATCGTCGACGAGTTCCACAAGCGCGACCTGACCATTTTCGGCCCGACCCGCCTTGCGGCTGAGCTCGAAGGCTCCAAGGTCTTCTCCAAAGAGTTCATGCGGAAGTACAACATCCCGACCGCCGAGGCGTTCGTCTGCTCGTCGATGGACGACGCGAAAGACGCCCTCAAGAAGACGTCCTACCCAGCCGTCATCAAGGTCGAGGGCCTCGCAGGTGGCAAGGGCGTGATCATCGCCCAGAACGCCAAGGAAGCCGACGAGTACCTCAAGCTCGTCTTCGAGGACAAGAAGTTCGGCAACGCCGCGAGCCGCATCCTCGTCGAGGAGTACCTGACCGGCGAGGAAATCTCGTTCATGGTCGTCACCGACGGCAAGCGCTTCGTCCCCCTCGCTCCGGCAAAGGACTACAAGAAAGCCTTCGACGGTGACGCCGGCCCGAACACCGGCGGCATGGGGTCGCACTCACCCGCGGTCGTCCTCAACGGCGAAACGGCAGCCGAGATCGTGAAGACCGTCATCGTCCCGACCGTTCAGGGCATGGCGGCCGAGGGACGCGCGTACAGCGGATGCTTGTACGCGGGCCTGATGCTGACCCCGAAGGGCCCACGCGTTCTCGAGTACAACTGCCGCTTCGGCGATCCGGAAACGCAGGTGCAGATGCTGCGGCTCGAGGACGATCTCGCC
>DATLBM010000068.1:0-3275 GCA_035526885.1 Thermoanaerobaculia bacterium
ATGGTGATGTCGCTGATGCGGCCGTCGCGATGAATGGTGAAGCGGATCGTGACCACGCCTTTCATCCCCGTGCGGATGATCTGCGGCATGTTCGCGTACCAGTTCACGCGGATTTTCGAGACCATCGACTGCGCGTAGTCGCCCCAGTCGTACCACTGCGTCTCGAACGAGAGCGGACCCTGTTCCGCGAAGCCCTGCTCGCCGCCGGTTTGCGCGAGATCGGAACCGTCGCCGCCGTCGCCGCCGGAGATCGCGCGTCCCGCTTCGCGAATGGCGTTGCGCCAGTCGACCACGCCCGCCGCGGCCGCGGCTTTCGCGGGCTCGCGGTAGATGAACGACGAGTCGACGGGAGCGCTCTGCGACGGCGCGGTCATCTGCGCGGAAGTCTGCGGAGCGGGAGCGGAGGGCGCAGCCGGAGAAGAAGCGCGCGGTCCGGATGCACCGGCCGGCGGCCTGTAAGTGGCGTTGCTGCCATCGCCCGGACGCGTCGTCGGATTCGGTCCCGTCGGCTCGGGCATGCTGGCCTTGCGATTGTGATCCGAAAGCGGCGCGTTCAGCGGCGCCTTCGGCACTTCGCGGCCCGGTGCTTCCGTGAAATCGCGCGACTGCGGGTTCTGCGTCATCAGCTCGACGTAGCGCGCGATCGGCACGTCCCGCGGCCCGGATGCAGGCTTGTACGAGGTGATGAACCAGATCAGCAGCGCCACGTGCGCGATGAGCGACACGACCACGGACAGGCTCAGCCCGCCGCGCTTCTGCGTGTCCTCCGCAACGACAACGAGATCGATCCGTTCCTGCAAGCGGTACTCAGAACGTAGACGTTCCGGTTTTCTTCCAAGTTTCGCGGGTCTACACTGACCCTCATGAGCGAAGTGCAGTCACCGCCACCGCCGCCGCCGCCGGCTGTTCCGCCAACGGGGCCGCCGAGGCCGTCTTTCGACTTCGCCAAGCCGTTCACTTATGTGTTCGACGATCCGGATTGGCTGAACCGCATCCTCATCGGCGGGCTCTTCTACCTGGCCGGCTTTTTCATCGTGGGCTGGTTCTTCATCCTCGGCTACGTGGCGCGGCTGACGCGCAACATCATCGCTGGCCTCGAGCGCCCGCTCCCCGACTGGGAAAACCTCGGCGACTATTTCAATGAAGGGCTGCGCCTGTTCGGCGTGACCATCTGCTACACGCTGCCGGTGATCATCATCGCCATGGCCATGGTCTTTCCGAGCATGTTGCTCGAGGCGATGGACAACGACGGCGCCCGCGCCGCCGGCGGAATCCTCAGCGGCTGCCTCGGCTGTCTCATCGTGCCGATGGTGTTCGCGATGATCTTCTTCATGCCCGCGTCGCTGCTGTTCGCGATGGTCGAGCAGCGCTTCGGCGCGGCGTTCGAGTTCCGGCGCATCTGGCCGTTCATCAAGCAGAACATCGGCAACTACATGCTGGCCATCATCGTCTACCTCGTCGCGCGCACGCTGGGCGGAGTGGGCACGTTCCTGCTCTGCATCGGCGTGATCTTCACCGGCTTCTGGTCGTTCCTGATCACCGCCCACGGATTCGCGCAGGTGTACCGGCTGGCGACGCAGGCCGGCGCGGCCGGCGGCGCTTCCGGGCCAAGCCTCGACGCACGCCTGTCGCCGGAAGCGCGGATCTCGCAGCCCCCCGTATGAAGCGCGACACGAAGATCGTGCTGGCGTGCCTCGCGGCGCTGCCGGCGTTTTTTCTCGGCGCGGCCTCGCTGTGCACGTATGCGATCGCGCACGGCGCGTCGATGAAGTGGCGTCTGCTCTTTCGCCTGATGTGTCACGGCATTCCGTCGCGATGCTTGGAATGGCACGGGGTGCCGATGCCGCTGTGCGCGCGCTGCGTGGGGATTTACGCCGGGATGCTGCTCGGGATCGTCGCGTTCTGGGCCATCCCGCTGCTGCGGGAAAAGGTGATGCGCGCGTTCGCCATCGCCTGCGTCCTTCCGCTGGCCATCGACGGCCTGACGCAGCTGACCGGATTGCGCGAGAGCACCAATCCGCTGCGGCTGGCCACCGGCGCGATCGCCGGTTTGGCCTTTGGTTTGTGGATTTTGAGCGCGGTCGAGCGGCGGCGCGACGGAAGTTCACACGTTCTTGACCTGACCTGACCGGTGGGTTAGTCTGAGGCTCCGTCCAACATGGCATTCCAGGGATCGCTAAAAGAACTGCCGTTGCCCGACATCATTCAGCTGGTGAGCGTGTCGGGCAAGACCGGCAAGTTCACGCTGACGCGCGATGCCGACCGCGGCTTCATCTATCTGAAAAACGGACAGATGGTGCACGCGACCATCGGCGATCTCGTCGGCGAGGAGGCCATCTACTCGCTGGCCATCTGGAATCACGGCGAGTTCCAGTTCAGCCCCGGTGAGGACTCCGATCGCCAGACCATCACCAAGTCCAACACCAACCTGCTGATGGAAGCCGCGCGCCGTCTCGACGAGTGGCGCGTGCTCTCCCGCAAGATCCCGTCCGTTGACTACGTGCCCGAGCTGCTCGCGCGCGAGAATCGCCACGAGCAGGTCACGCTCAATCCGCAGGAGTGGATGCTGATCACCAAGATCGACGGCCGCCGCTCCATCGTCGAGATCGGCCGCGCGCTGAACATCGCCTCGTTCGACGTCGCAAAAATCCTCTACGGGATGATCACGGGCGAGCTCGTGCAGTTAAAAAAAAAACTTGATCGAGACGCCGATCACGAAAATGGCGAGCTAGTGGAGATGGCCGCGCGTATCCGCGCCGTGGCCGAAGAGTTCATCGGCGACTCGGCGCACAAGACCATCGAGAAGCACTTCCTCAGCGCGCTGGACGGCATCATGAACGGCAACGGGCCGCAGGCCGTCGACGCCATGGTGGTGGAGTTCGAGAAGACCGCCTCGCTGCTGCGCGGCCTGGCCATCACCGAGCAATTGCGGACGCGGATCGCGCAAGTCCGCGCGCTTTGACCCAAACGTGGCGACGGGCTTCAGCCCGTCGCGACGTTTTGTCAGCGTGCGGTTGCCGCCCGCACCACCACCCGCCCCGCCCGCGCCCCCGTGTGCTGGCCGTCCTTCAATACCCGCACTCCGTTCACGAACACGTCCCGCACTCCGCTCGCGTACTGCCGCGGATCGTCGTAGGTCGAGTGCGCGGCGATGGTGTTCGGATCGAAGATCACCACGTCCGCGAAATAGCCTTCGCGAAGCGCGCCGCGATCGGCGATGCGCAGATTCGAGGCCGGCAGTGACGTCAGTCGCCGCACCGCTTCCTCCAGCGGGA
>DATLBM010000069.1:0-2977 GCA_035526885.1 Thermoanaerobaculia bacterium
CCGGCAACGTCTTCATCGAAGACCTCGCACCAGCTCTTCGAAGTGCTCGCCGCGATGCTCGAAGTTGCGGTACTGATCGAAGCTCGCGCACGCGGGCGAGAGCAGCACGGTGTCGCCGGCCTTGCCGTTGGCGCGAGCCCACTCGATGGCGTGCTGCATGTCGCCGGCGGGAACGATCTCGCTCGCGCCGTGCAGCGCTTCTTCGACGCGCGTCGCGGCGGAACCGATTGTGAGGATCGTCTTCGCTTTCGCCGAGACGAGATCGCGCATGCGCTCGAACTCGCCGGCCTTGTCTTTGCCGCCGAGGATGAGGATCACGCTGGAGGAGCCGAAGCCTTCGAGCGACTTGAGCGTGGCGTCGACGTTCGTGCCTTTCGAGTCGTTGACGTAGCGGACGCCGTCGAGCTCGCGCACGAGGACCATGCGATGCGGCAGACCGGCGAACGTGCCGAAGGCGATCTGCACGTCGACGTCGTCCACGCCCGCCGCGCGCGCCGCGAGCCACGCCGCCAGCGCGTTCTCGACGTTGGCCTGTCCTTCGAGCTTGAGGCTCGCGCGCGGGATGCGGCGCTCTTCGCCGCCGACATTCGTGACCAGATCCGTGCCGTCGAACCACGCGCCGTGCTCGACGGGCCCGGTCGCGGAGAAGCGCCACTGTTTCGCGACCGCATCGCGTGTCGTCGCGCGGCGCTCGTTCGCGTTCGCGATCGACGTATCGCCGGATTCCTGATTGCGGAAGATGCGGTACTTCGCCGCGGCGTACGCATCGAAGTTCGGATAGCGATCCATGTGATCCGGAGTGATGTTCAGCAGCAGGGCCACGTTCGCGTGGAACGTGTCCACGGCCTCGAGCTGAAACGACGACAGCTCGAGCACGTACGTGCGCGGGCGCTCTTCGTCGATCGACGCGATGAGCGGCTCGCCGATGTTGCCCGCCACGATGGGCTGGCGGCCGGCCACGCGCAGGATCTCGCCGATCAGGGCCGTGGTCGTGGACTTGCCGTTCGAGCCGGTGACGGCGATGACGGTGCCTTTGAGATTCCGGAAGCCGAGCTCGATCTCGCCGATGATCTCGATGCCGCGCGCCTTCGCTTCCTGCAGCAGCGGAATGGTCATCGGCACGCCGGGCGAGAGCACGATCAGCGTGACGCCCTCGAGCACTTCGTGCCCGTGCACGCCGAACGCGCGTTCCACGCGCTCGTCGACCTCGTACGGAAGCGCGGGATCGGCCTCGCGATCCGTGAGCCTCACGGACGCGTCGTGCCGCGCCAGCCAGTTGGCGGCTGCGATGCCGGACTTTGCGGCTCCGATGACGAGGGTCTTGTTCATAAGTCTTCGAGTCTTCGAGCCGTCAAGTCGTCGAGAGAGTTTTCTCGGCGACTCGACGACTCGACGACTCGTTACCTCAATTTCAGCGTCGCCAGCGCCAGCATCGCGAAGATGATCGCGATGATCCAGAAGCGCACGACGACCTTGGTCTCCCTCCACCCCGACAACTCGAAGTGGTGATGCAGCGGCGACATCTTGAAGATGCGCCGTCCCGTCAACTTGAACGAAGCCACCTGCAGGATCACCGACAGGGCCTCCAGCACGAACAGCCCGCCCACGAGCACGAGCAGCAGTTCCTGCTTGATCATCACGGCCAGGCAGCCGATCGCGCCGCCCAGCGCCAGCGAGCCGACGTCGCCCATGAAGATCTCGGCCGGATGCGCGTTGAACCAGAGGAATCCCAGCGACGCGCCGACCATCGCTCCGCAGAACACCGCCAGCTCGCCCGTCTGCGGCACCCAGGCGATGCGCAGATAGTCGGCGATGCGCGCGTGGCCCGCGGCGTACGTCAGCACCGTGAACGTGACCGCCGCGATCAGCGACGTGCCGATGGCCAAGCCATCGAGGCCGTCGGTGAGATTGACCGCGTTCGACGCGCCGACCAGCACCACCATCACGAAGGGGATGTAGAGCAGCCCCAGGTTCAGGACGACGTTCTTGAGAAACGGGAACGTGATCGCGGTCGAATAGTTGTTCTTCAGCATCGGCAGGTAGGCGATGGCCAGTGCCACCAGCAGCGCCACGGCGAACTGCGCGCCGAACTTCTCGCGCGGCGTGAGGCCGAGGTTCCGCTTCTTGGCGAGCTTGCGATAGTCGTCGATGAAACCGATCGCGCCGTACGCCGCGGTCACGAAGAGCACGATCCAGATGTACGGATTGAGGATGTCCGCCCAGAGGATGGTGGGGATGATGATGGCCACGCAGATGAGGATTCCGCCCATCGTCGGCGTGCCGGCCTTGGCCTGATGCGACTTCGGCCCCTCCTCGCGGATGAACTGACCGAGCTTGATGCGGCGCATGCGCTCGATCAGCCAGGGGCCGAGGATGAGCGAGATGAGCAGCGCGGTCAGCGCGGCGAATGCCGTCCGGAACGTGATGTAGCGGAAGACGTTGAATCCGACGACGACGTCCCGGAGACGGAAGAGGAGGTGGTAAAGCATCAGGTACCCTCCAGCATCGCAACTGCCTTGTCGAGACCTACTCCGCGGCTGCCTTTGAGCAGCACCAGATCACCCGGCTGAATGAAGGCGCGCAAAAACGCCCCCGCGGCTTCGGCATCCGTGAAGTGACGGAGGTTCGCCTCCGCGAAGCCCGCCTCGCGCGCGCCGTCCAGCAGCGCCTGCGAGCGCGTCCCCACGCCGACCACGACGTCGATCGACTTCGGGATGCCGCGACCGGCGTCGCGATGGAACTGCAGTTCCTGCTCGCCCAGTTCCAGCAAGTCGCCGATGACGGCGACGCGGCGTCCCGTGACGTCGGCCTGCGCCATCAGCTCCAGCGTGCGCGCCAGCGCGTACGGATTGGAGTTGTACGTGTCGTCGTAGATCGTGGCCCGTTGACCATTGATGACAAGGGGGATGATCACGCCGCGGTGATACGCCGGCTTCACTTCGGCGACGCCGCGCTCGATGCCTTCCCACGAAATGCC
>DATLBM010000070.1:0-11502 GCA_035526885.1 Thermoanaerobaculia bacterium
CAACGGTACGCCGCTGCAGGTCAACGACACGACCATTCGCCAGCTCGCCGCGGGCTTCGATCGCGACGCGCTCACGCTGCGCGCGTACGCCAGCGATCAGGATTATTACCAGACCTTTTCCGCCGTCGCGGCGGACCGCAACTCCGAACGCTTGACGGTCGTGCAGCGCGTTCCGTCGCGCGGCGCGGGCGCGACGGCGCAGTGGACGCAGACCTTCGGCTCGCGCCACGTGCTGCTGGCCGGGGCGGAAGGGCGATATGCGACAGGGCGCAGCGATGAGGATCGAGGCGCGGTGTTCGTCTCCGCCGGCGGCACGCAGCGCACGGGCGCGGTGTACGTCGAAGATCTGTTCACCGTCACGCCGGCGTTGAGCATCACCGCGGGACTGCGCGCGGACTGGTGGCGCGAAGCCGAGCTCTCGCCGCGGCTCTCGCTGCTCTGGCGCGCCAATCCGTCGCTCGCGTTCTCGGCCGCCGCGTACCGCGGCTTTCGCGCGCCGACGCTCAACGAGCTGCATCGAGGCTTTCGCGTCGGCAACGTGAACACGCTTCCCAACCCGGACCTCACCTCCGAGATCCTCACCGGCTACGAGCTCGGCGCGCGCTTCCGCAACGCGCGCGTGACGCTGTTCGACATGCACGTCGACGACGTCATCGCCAACGTCACGCTCTCCCAGACTCCCACGCTCATCACCCGCCAGCGCCAGAACCTCGGCGGCTCGCGATCCCGCGGCGCGGAGCTCGACGCGGAGTGGCTGGTTCATCGCGACTGGCGTCTCTCGGGCTCGTGGCTCTTCGTCGACGCGAAAGTGGACGACAGCGATTTGCGCCCGCCGCAGGTTCCGCGACATCAGGCCACGGCGCAGGCGTCCTGGCGCAACACGACGGTGCAGGCGCGCTGGTCGGCGATGCAGTTCGACGACGACCGCAACGAGCTGCCGCTGCGTGGCTACTTCGTGGTGGACGGCTTCTACTCGCATCCGCTGCACAAGAGTCTCGATGCCACGCTCGCGATCGAGAACATCTTCGATGAGGACGTCGAAGTGAGCGCGACGCCGGTGATCACGCTCGGCCAGCCGCGCGCGATCCGCGTCGGCTTGCGGTACGCTCGCTGAACGTAGGGCGGGCTTCAGCCCGCCCACCCCCGGGAGGGACGGGCTGAAGCCCGTCCTACGTTTCCATGGCGTGGCGCATCGAAAAGCAATCGAACGGCAGGTTCGCGATCTTCTCCACGCGCGTGAAGGACTACGTGGTCATCGATGCGACGGCCGAGGACATCGAGCGCATTTACGAGGAAAAGGGACGGAAGGTGTACCTCGCCAGCGCTCGCGCGCAGATCGCGAAAGACCAGCGCGTGTCGAACGAAGAGCTGATCGAAGCGAGCAGGCAGAGAGGCGAGACGCCGAAGGAACCGCCCGAGCCCATCGGCGCGACGGGATTCATGCTCGATGATTGATGCCTACCTCGATCGCATCGGCTACGACGGTCCGCGGGAGGCCACCGCGGACACGCTGCGCGCGCTCCAGGAGCGGCATCTCCTCTCGGTACCTTTCGAGAATCTCGACATCCACTGGAAACGCCCCATCGTCGTCGACACGCGACGTTTCCTCGACAAGATCATCCGCGAGCGCCGCGGCGGTTTCTGCTATGAGCTGAACGGCGCGTTCGCGTGGCTGCTGCGCGAGCTCGGCTTCGACGTGAAACTGCTGCAGGCGCAAGTGCCCACCGCGAGCGGCGAGCTCGGTCCGCCGTTCGATCACATGGCGTTACTGGTGAACGACGCGTGGCTCGCCGACGTGGGCTTCGGGGACTTCGCGATGCACCCGATTCCGATCAAGGAATTCGACCAGGTCGAATACGTCCTGTCCCTCGAGCCGCACGAACTGAGCGAGTTCGCACCGATGTGCGACTACCAGCAGTACGACCCGCGCTCCTCCTTCACGAAGAAGCGCGTGTGCACGATCGCCACGCCGGACGGGCGCATCACGCTCAGCGACGCAAAGCTGATCGTCACGAAGAACGGCCAGCGCACCGAAACGCCCGTCGCCGAGGACGATTGGGAGCGCGTGCTCTACGAAACGTTCGGCATCAGACGCGGCGCCGCGTCGTAGCGGGCTTCTTCTCCATCTCCTCCCATGCTTCCACGCCGGCCACGGCGCAGCGCGCGATTTTCTCGCCGAGGGTCTCTTCGATCTTGCGGACCATGGGCAGGTCCTGCCAGGTGACGATCGTCGAGACGATGCCCACCGCCTCGCCGCGCGCGGTGCGGCCGGCGCGGTGGATGTAGTCCTCGACGTTCTCGGGGATGTCGAAGTTGATGATGTGCTCGATGCCGGGGATGTCGATGCCGCGGCCGGCGATGTCCGTCGCGACGAGGATGCGGTGCTGGCCTTCGCGGAACGTCTTCAGCGCGCTCACGCGCTTGTTCTGCGACTGGTCGGCGTGGATGCGCGCGACCGGATGTCCCTGCCGCTCCAGCACCGAGTACAGCCACTCCGCGTCGATCTTTCGGCGCGTGAAGACGAGCGTGGAGCCGAGCTCCTGTCCCAGCAGCGCCACCAGCGCGGCGCGCTTGTCCTCGAGCTTCACGACGTAAAGGCGGTGGGTGATGCCCTCCGCCGCGCCGACGGGAGTGATGTCGATGCGCAGCGGATCGCGCATGAAGTCGCGCGCGATCATCTCGATGGAGTCCGGCATCGTGGCCGAGAACATCATCGATTGCCTCTCCCGAGGGAGGCGCTTGAGGATGTCGCGCATCTGCGGGAGGAAGCCCAGGTCCAGCATGTGGTCCGCTTCGTCGAGGACCAGCACCTCGATCTTGTCCAGCGACGTGCTGCGCCGCTTCACGTGATCGAGCAGGCGGCCCGGCGTGGCCACGATGATGTCCGGCTGCGCGCGCAACGCGTCGAGCTGCGGCTTCATCTTCACGCCGCCGATGAGGCAGGCCGTGGTCAGCTCGTGATGCTTGCCGAAGAGGTCGAGAAAAGCCTTGGTCTGCAGCGCGATCTCGCGCGTGGGCGAGAGGATCAGGCCGCGCACGCCGCGTCCGTGCACGAGCTTTTCCGCGAGCGGAAGCACGAACGCCGCGGTCTTGCCGGAGCCGGTCTGGGCCAGGCCGATCACGTCTTTCCCCTGCAGCGCCGGCGGGATGACCTCGGCCTGAATGGGCGTGGGATGCACGAATCCGATCTTGTCGATCGTGCCGGTGATCTCCGCGCTCAGGCCGAGGGCGGAGAAGTTCTTGTCGGTGATGGCGACGGGGTGTTGTGGAATTGCCTCTGGAAACATCTATCGAAAAGCCTTCATATATACACTCACGTTAATGATCAGCACAATGAGGCCGATCCCGATCTCCATGCCTCGCGTCAATCCCGCAGGATAGATGATGGGCATGATGTAGTGCGCGACGAATCCGCCGTCGTAGCCCGCTTTGCCGGCCAGGCGCAGGAAATGGTTCTCCCATTTCGTGAGCGGACACCACCAGCCGCCGAGCTCGATCAGCACGCCCCACACGGCCGCGGGGACGTGCGCCCACGCCACCTTCGGCCATCGCATCACCAGAATGCCGCCCAGAAGGACGAACACGATGAAGGCCAGATGGACGAGTGCGATCGCGGTCGCGGCGAGTTGATGAGCCATGCGGTTGGTCACGGTTTGTGTTGCTGCGTTGCTGGTTGCTGTGTTGCCGGTTGCCATGTTGCCGGTGCGCTTGCGCCTGGGCGTGAAGCAAAAGAGTCTCGCCCAGAGGTTGCCGCGCCGGCAACTGGCAACACGGCAACCAGCAACATGGCAACATGGCAACACGGCAACCAGCAACATGGCAACCCGGCCGCGGCGCAGCCGCGTCCGTATAATGCGCGGCCAATGAAACGGTCCCTGCCCCTGATTCTCTTCCTGCTGGCCTCGGCCTGCGTTTCCGCCCCGCCCAAAGCGCCCGCCCCGCCGGAGCACATCGTCGTGGTCGGCACGACCGACGTGCATGGCTGGTTCAACGGTCACGTCGAGACGCCCGAGGGGGGCGGGGAGGGCGTGGTGTGGGGCGGCTTGCCGGCGTTCTCGTCGTACGTCGAGGCGTTGCGCAAGGAGAATCCGGGCCGCGTCGTCCTCGTCGACTCGGGCGACATGTGGCAGGGCACGCTCGAGTCGAACATGTTCGAGGGCGAGGCCGTCGTGCGCGGCTACAACCTCATCGGCTATGCGGCCGCAGCGGTCGGCAATCACGAATTCGACTACGGTCCCACGGGTCCGGACTCCATCGCGCGCACGCCGGAGCAGGACGAGCTGGGCGCGTTGAAGCGCAACGCCGCGCTGGCGAGCTTCCCGTTTCTCTCCGCGAACATGGTGGAGAAATCGAACGGCAAGACGCCGGACTGGGCGAAGAAGTACACGATCGTGCGCGCCGGCAACGCGAAGATCGGCATCATCGGCCTCTCCACGCCCGACACGCCGAACGTGACCATGGCCGCGAACGTGGTCAACCTCTCCTTCACCGATCCCATCCCTGCGACGGTGGCCGCGGCGAAGGAGCTGCGCGCGCAGGGCGTCGATGCGATCGTGCTGATCGCGCACATCGGCAGCCGCTGCCGCGATCTCCACGACTCGTACGATCCCTCGAGCTGCGATTTCAACACCGAGGCGTGGGAGTTCCTGCAGAAGCTGCCGAAGGGAACGGTGGACGCGTTCTTCGCCGGCCACACGCACGCGCAGATGCGGCACTTCATCAACGGCGTGCCCGCGGCGCAGGGCGCGGCGTACTCGCGCGAGTTCTCGGTCATCGACCTGTGGGTGGACACGGCCGGCGACAAGGTCACGAAAAGCGAGATCCGTCTGCCGACGATGATCTGCACGCACGTGTACGAGGGCTCGCAGCAGTGCGATCCGCGCAACGGCAAGGGGGCGAAGCTCGTCCCGCGCGTATTCGAAGGGGCGACCATCGAGCCGGACCAGCGCGTCGTGCGCGTGGTCGATCCGTTCCTCCGCCGCGTCGCGGCGAAGCGCGATCAGAAGCTGAACATCACGGTCGCCAACCGCTTCACGCGCAGCTTCACCGGCGAGACGGCCCTCGGCGATCTCATCGCCGACGCGCTTCGCCAGTACGCGGCCACGGATTTCGCGTTCTTCAACTCCGGCGGCATCCGCTCGGATCTGCCGGCCAAGGAGCTGGTCTACGCGGACGTGTTCGCGGTCAGTCCGTTCGACAACTATCCGGCCATCGTGAAGATGACCGGGGCGCAGATCGCCGAAGTGCTGCGGCTCACGACGACGGGCGTGCGCGGCATCATGCAGGTCAGCGGGTTGAAGTACACGGTCGATGCGGCGAAGGACAACGACAAGCCCGCCGACGACCGCAACCGCATCTTGAGCGTCACGCGCGAGGACGGAACGCCGCTCGATCCGAACGCGCTCTACACCGTGGCCATGCCGGACTTCATCGCGGCCGGCGGCGACAACACGCAGACCGTGATGAACGCCATTCCGCGCGACCGCGTGCAGATCTCGTACGCCCGCCCCATCCGCGACGTGCTGGCCGAGCAGTGGGCCAAACTCGCGCAGCCGCTGGCGCCGAAGACCTACGGACGGATCACGGTACTGAACCTGCCGGCGCAGTAGCAGCGCGTCCCCGGCGGATGCGCTGCATCACCTTCCAGAGGAAGAATGCGAAGAGCGCCAGCACCAGCGGCACGAGCATCGGCACGAAGATCGAGATCACGCTGAGGATGAACGACAGCACGTCCTCGATCAGCGAGAGCAGGGGATTGGCGCACCCGAACGTCGTCGCCGACGACGCCACGCGCGTGCCGGCCTTCAGCGTGTGCATGCCCAGCGACGTCGGCGCGCCGATGATGATGCCCAGCACCGCGGCGACCATCGGATCGACGCCGGTGAGCACGGACGCGCTGGCGATGGTGGCCGCCACGGGCCGGATGAACGTGCCGGCGGTGTCGAGGAAGTGATCGACGGCCGGGAACTTGTCGGCGATCAGCTCGATCACGCAGGCGATGATCAGCGTGATCATCGCGGCGTCGGACGTCAGCCACGCGAACTTGGTCCCCAGCACGATCCCGCCGATGTGAAAACGCGCGGCCGCGGACAGCAGGAGCAGCGGCAGAAAAGTATTGAGGCCGGTCGAGGCGGAGAGGCCGAGGCCGAGGAGCAGACCAAGGACGATGTTGGTCGCGTTCATCGGCTGATGGTAAGCCGCTCCATGGCCAGCTCCAACTGGCGCTCCAGAAACTCGCGGAACGAAATGCCCACCACGGCCAGCTCCTGCGGCACGAGCGAGCTGGAAGTCAGTCCGGGCAGCGTGTTGGTTTCGAGGAAGTAGATGCCGTCGCCGGACGCGATCAGGTCGCTGCGCGAATAGCCTTCGCAGCCGAGCGCCTCGTGCGCGGCGAGGGCGGTGGCCTGCGCGGCGCGGGCCATCTCGTCGGGGATGTTCGCCGGACAGATCTCGCGCGTGCCGGCGCCGAGGTATTTGCCGGCGTAGTCGAAGGCGCGGTCGGTGTCGACTTCGATCTCGATGACCGGCAGCGCGAACGTGCGCCCGCCGTGATCGATGACGCCGCAGGTGAGCTCGCGGCCGGACACGAACTGCTCGAGGATGTAGGGATAGCGCAGATCGCTCGGCGCTTCTTCGCCGCGTCCGAGAAAGTAAAGGCCGCGACTCGACCCACCGGCCAGCGGCTTGAGCACGATGCGCTCGTGGCGCGAGAGCAGATCGTCGATGGCCTCGAGCAGCTCGGACTCGCTGCGCACGACGCGCGACTCGGCGGTGGTCACGTGGCCGCGCACGAGCTGCTTGGCGGTTTCTTTGTCGAACGCGGCGCTGCTGGCTTCAGCTCCCGATCCGGTGAACGGAATGCCGCGCGCCTCGAGCATGCGTTGCACGGTGCCGTCCTCGCCGGGACCGCCGTGGAGCGCGAGCAGGAACACGGGCTCGTCGACGGGAATCGTGTCGAGGGCCTGCTCGAGCGTGGGAAAGATCGCCGGCCGCGCCGGTGCGAAGTCGATTTCGAAGGGACGCTGATGCGCAAGCAGATCCGTCGCCGCGACGTCGTGAACCGCGCCCTCGGGTGTCCAGAACCAGGCAAAGGCGTTGGGCAGAGCGCGCACGATGGCCTGCGCGGAAGCGACGGAGACGTGGCGCTCATCGGAGGGGCCGCCGAACAGAACGATGGGAGTCATTGCGCTCGGCGGAAGTGCAAGGGGACTGCCGTGCCGCTACTCCGAGGAGGGTTTCGCGGGCTCCGCGGGCTTGAGCGTCACGTCGACCTTGCCCGGCGCGCGGTTCCACATCGCGCCATTCACCCCGTCGACGACGAAGCCGATGATGCCGCCGATGATGACGTTGCCGATGTAGAGAGCGGACATCTTCTTCTCCAGGTGGACGTCGGCCCGCTCGTAGCCTTCCTTTTCCAGGGAGATGTAGCAGAAGTCCGGCTTGCGATGGACCTCCACCTTCGTGGGCGTGACGAGGTCCGGAGCGTTCTCCACGTCGCCGCAGGCCACCTTCACGGACGCGCCGGGCGGCTCCGAGGTGACGGGAATCATCTGCGTCGTCTGATGGATGATCGTGCCGCAGTTGACGGAGAAGAGCAGTGCGAGCGCGAGCAGTTTTCGCATCAGTATTTCTGTCCGCATTCCGGGCAGAACTTCGGATTGCCCTCGGCCTCGTGACCGCACTCCTGGCAGCCCTTCTTCGCGTTCAGTGGCGCGCCGCAGTCGTGGCAGAACTTGCCGCCCTGCGTCTTGGCGCCGCACTCCGTGCACACGGCGCCGCTGACGTTGCGGACGTCGCGCTGCCTGGTCCAGTCCACCGTGCGCGCTTTCTCGTGAATCTGCTCGCGCGCGGCTTCGGCCTGCGCCGCGGCCATCTCCTCATCGAGATCCGGCGCGCAGTTCTCGCAGAGGCCGGCCTTTTTGTTCCAGCAGATCGGCTCGCAGACCCAGTTGCCGCAGCGGTTGCATTGCTTGAAGGTCGGCGCGATCTCGGTCACCGCGTCTTTCAGCGCCGAGTCGTGCGCGGTTCCGCCCACGGCGCGCTGCACTTCGTACGCGCTGTCGGCCACGCGTCCGAAGACGCCGCCGAACAGGCCGCCGGCCACGCGCGCCGCCGATCCGAGCATCCCCATCTTCGAGGTCTGGAACGACGACATGTAGCCGTTGTGGCACTTCTCGCAATAGAACTTGAACTGGTAGCCGCGGTCGGTGGAGAGATCTTCGTAGTTGCCGGTAAAGGGGATGGAGGGCATGGGGCGAATTATCATCGCCCGCGAATGCGGAGGCAACATCTCGCTGCGGCGATCGTCTTCATCGTCCTTTCGATCGCCTTCACCTGGCCGCTCGCGCCGAACCTGGATCGCGCCGTGGCCGATCCCGGCGATCCGCTGATCAACATCTGGATCCTGGACTGGGACTGGTGGGCGACGGTGCATCAGCCGCTGTCGCTGTTTCACGCGAACGCCTTCTATCCCGCCGAGTACTCGCTTGCGTTCAGCGAGAACCTCTACGGACTGGCGGTGCCCCTTTTTCCCTTGCGGGCGGCGGGAGTGAGCGCGGTGGCGGCGTACAACCTGGCCATGATCGCCGGCTTCGCCTTCTGCGGATTCGCGGCGTATCTCCTCGGCGCTCGACTGACGCGATCGTTCTGGGCGGGGATGGCCGCGGGCGTGTTCTACGCGTTCGTGCCGTTTCGCTTCGTGCACCTGTCGCACGTGCAGCACGTGTGGGGCGGATGGCTGCCGCTGCTGCTCGTGGCGCTGCTCGCGTATCACGAACGTCCCACGTGGAAACGCGGATGGCTGCTGGCGGCCGTGTTCGTGATGAACGGGCTGACGAACATCCACTACCTGTTTTTCGGCGCGTTGGCGATTGCGGTGACGGCGGCGTTGCTCATCCGCCGCGAGCACTGGCGCGAGCTTGCGGTGCCGATGTTCGTGGCGATGCTGGTGCTGCTGCCGTTTCTCTATCCGTACGCGGCGGTGGCGAAGCTGTATGGAATGCAGCGCGGCGCGGAGGAGGTGCTGCGCTACTCCGCGACGCCGTGGGACTGGCTGCCGGGTGCGCGCGATCCGGAGAAGCAGCTCTGGCCTGGAATCGCCGCGGTGCTCTTCTCCGCTTCGGCTCTGTTCGTGCGCGAGCGCGCGAAGCTCGCGCTGGGTCTTCTCTGGATCGCGATCGGCTTCCTCGGCTCCCTCGGCCTCAACTTCGTCTTCCACGAGTTTCTCTTCGGCGCGGTGCCGGGATTCCGCGCCATCCGCGCGCCTGCGCGCTGGGCCGGCATCGCGTATGTGGGGATGGCCATTCTGATCGCGCTCACGGTCGCGAGAGCGCGGAGTGGCCGGTGGACTGGCGCCGTCATCCTGGCAATCACGCTCTGGCGCGCGCCCATCCGCTGGTTTCTCCTCGATCCGCACACGCCGCCCGTCTACACGTGGCTGGCGACGCAGAAAGTCTCAGCGATCGCCGAACTGCCGATGGACACGCTGGCCAGCGAATACGAGTCGATGTTCTATGCCACGACGCATCACCAGCGCTTCGTGAACGGCGTGTCCGGATTCTCGCCGCCCGTGCGCGCGGAGCTCTCGCGACTCCAGTACAGCGACGCGTTCATCGAGAAGTTGAACGGGATCGGCGCGGACACGGTGATCGTGCACTCCGACCGGATCGGCGGCGAGACCGCGACGCGGATGCGCGACTGGCTCACGCGCGAGCTGAATCGCGGCCGCCTGCGCTACGTCGCGCAGTTCGACGCGAAGACGGGATCGGACTGGGTGTTCTCCACCCGCCCCGGCAAACGCGACTTCCCCAACGCCCTGGGCGTCTTTCTCTACGGCGGCGCCACCTGCATCGACTCCATCGCCGGCGCGCTCGTCACGCCCCTCGGCGCGCATCAGTACAACGGCCGCGCGCAGATGTTCGGCTGGGCATCATCGCCGCACGGCATCGCCAAAGTGGACTTCTGGTTCGAGAACCGGCGCGTGCGCTACGCCGCGCGACTGACGCCCCTCAATGACAGGCGCTGCCCGGGACCTCCGGCCGTGCGTTTCGAGCGCGACTTCGGGATGCGTCCCGAGAATGTGCGCAGACAAACCGACGTGCAGGTCGAGGTCACGGACAAGCGCGGCGCAACCGCCGTCTTCGAGGATCGCTGGATTTCCTGGAAGTGACTTCAGTACGATCCGCCGCGTCATGCGAAAAACATTAGCGATTTCTCTGATTCTCGCGGCGACGGCCGCATTCGGCCAGGTGCGCGTACCGCGTCCCAGCCCGAAGGCGAGCGTCATGCAGTCCGTCGGTCTGACCGACGTCACCATCAACTACAACCGTCCCGGCGTGAAGGGACGCGCGATCTGGGGCGCGGTGGTGCCGTACGACGCTGTGTGGCGCACCGGCGCGAACGAGGCCACGACGATCCAGTTCAGCGACGACGTGTGGATCAACGGCCAGAAGCTGACCAAGGGTCTGTACAGCCTGCACACGATTCCCACGACCGGCGACTGGACGGTCATCTTCAACAGCGTGGCCGAACAGTGGGGCAGCTACAGCTACGACGAGAAGAAGGACGCGCTGCGCATCAAGGTCACGCCGATGCCGGCCGATTTCCGCGAGTGGCTCACGTTCGAGATCGCGGACATGAACACGGACACGGCGAAGGTCGTGATGCGCTGGGAGAAGCTGGCCGTGCCGTTCACCGTCGACACGAAGTCGACCGAGCGCACGCTGGCCGCGTTCAAGACCGCTCTGAACCCGCAGCCCGACTGGCGCACGCCGTACCAGGCCGCCGACTTTGCGTTCAACAACAAAGGCGCGGCGCCGGACGCGGACATGAACGCGTGGCTCGAGCAGTCGATGAAGATCAATCAGAACGCGAACAACCTCTGGCTGCGCGCGCGCATCGCCGAGCGCGCCGGCAATCGCGCGGAGGCCATTCGCTACGGCGAGATGGCCATCGCCGCCGCCACGCCGGCGCAGTCGGCACTCAAGGGCGACATCACGAGGATCGTGGAAGGCTGGAAGAAGTAGGGCCGGTACGACCTATGGGACCTATCGGACCCTTAGGTCGTATCAACACCTGAAGGATCAACGCTGCGCCGACACCGACGGTGCACCCGATCACGTTCCACCACAGCCAGGCGATGTTCAGCGTCGCGGCGCAGATGAATACCGTGGCCTGCGACACCAGCGCCGCCCAGAACATCGCCGTCGCGCCGACGTGCTTGAAGTAGAACGCGATCAGGAAGACGGCCAGCATCGTCCCGTAAAACAGCGAGCCCACCTGGTTGACCATCACGATCAGCGATCCGAGCTGGTTGGCGAACAGCGCGAAGACGATGCAGAAGACGCCCCAGAACACGGTCATCCCTTTCGAGATGCGCACGTACGTGTGATCGTCGAGATCTTTCTGGATGAGGCGCTTCCAGACGTCGACGACGCTCGTCGAGGCCAGCGCGTTCATGCCCGAGGCGGTGGCGGACATGGCGGCGCAGAAGATGGCGGCCAG
>DATLBM010000071.1:0-5647 GCA_035526885.1 Thermoanaerobaculia bacterium
GAGCTGCATGGCCCGCTCGAAGAACGCTACCGACAGATCGGGCTGATGGAACGCCGCGCCGTCGCGATGGCCGCGGAAGAGCGCGTAGCGATCGGTGAGCATGCGCTTCTGCCGCTTGTCGATGCGCGCGTTGCGCACCCAGGGCGGATTCCCCACGACCACGTCGAAGCCGCCCGCCGCCATCACCGGCGCGAAATGCACGTCGAACGAGAAGAAGTCGAGCGTGCCGTCATCGATTTTCTCCAGCATCGACTTCGAATCGGAGACCCGCTGCTGCAACGTCTGCCAGCGATCCGCGTCGAGGGGCACCGCGCGGCCGAACAGATCGCGCTGCGGCGCGCACGCAGCGGCGAGCTCCTTTTCGGAAACGTCGACGGTCCGCGCGAGCATCTCGGACGCCAGCCGCCGGTCGTTGCCGCGGATGATGCGCGCCAGCGCCGGACGCTGTGCATGCGACGCGCAGCGGTAGCGCTCCACGAGATCGCGTTGCGCGCGCAGCGCGTGCAGCCAGTCGGCGTAGATGTCCATGCGCCCGTCGCCGAGAAAGTCCGTCGGGCTGAGGAGCGAGTTCCCCTGCATGATGTTGCGGTCGAGGTTCGGCAGCGGCTCGATGTCCTCGATCTCGGCATCGCTCCCCGCGACGATGGCCAGCCACAATCGCAGCTCGCACAGCCGCACCGCCTCCGGTTTCAGATCGACGCCGTACAGCGAGTTGGCGATGATGCGCCGCCGCAGATCGCTCGGAACCTCGTCGCCCCGCTCCCGCCACAACCTCTCGATCACGCCCAGCGCGGACAGCAGAAACGCGCCGGAGCCGCACGCCGGGTCGAGCACGGTGATGCGGGCCAGCTTCTCCACGCCGCCGTCGCCCAGCCAATGCGTGACCGCGCGCTCGGTCAGCGTGTCGACGATCTCCCTCGGCGTGTAGAAGCTCCCGCTCCTGGCCCGCTCGTCCGACGCCATCAGCGACTCGAACACGCGCCCGAGCATCTCCGGATCGATGTGCGTGCCGGCGGCGTCGTCCTCGTCGACGCGGAAG
The DNA here is from genome assembly GCA_035526885.1 of Thermoanaerobaculia bacterium. GTDB lineage: Bacteria > Acidobacteriota > Thermoanaerobaculia > Gp7-AA8 > Gp7-AA8 > QHVT01. The sequence goes on from DATLBM010000071.1 coordinate 1,040, forward strand.
CCGAACTTCTCGAACACGTCCTCGATGACGCGCTGCATCAACTCGTTCGGCAGGTGCAGGTCGCCGTGCTTCTGCTCGTACGCGGACGGCTCGAACAGTCCGCCGTTGAGGTACGGGACGCGTCCCAGCTTCCGCGCCGCCAGCGATCGCGCATGCAGCGGCGTGTTCAGACATCCGAAGAACAGCGGCAACAGGACGCCGGAGAAGAACTCGCGCCCGCGCCGGATCTCGTGCTCCAGGCGATCGACGAGGAAGCGGCGCTCGCCGTTCAGCCAGCCCTTCTCCTGCACGAACTGCAGGAAGAGCAGCCGCGAGAGGATGAGCAGGGCCTCGTTCTCGTCGCCGAGGACTGCGGCCACGTCGCGCACGGCGTTGCGGAAGCGGGCGAAGAACTCGCGCGTGACCTGCTCGCGGTCCAGCGCGCGGTCGAAAATCCGCGGCAGCGACTGGTCGTCGCCGCGTGCCAGCAGGTTGATGCGATCGATGTTGCGCGCGTCGAGATCGAGACGGCGCAGCATGCGGTCTTCCGAGAGATCGAAAATAGCGCTTCTATAAATCAGCGCTGATTTAGTCAGCTGATTGTATGCACGATAACGCAGCAGAAATTGCGAGATGGCTTCTTCGCTGATATTTCCGTCCAGGAGGAAGAAGTCGAAGCGCGGCAGACGGGAGATCAGCTGCAGCTTTCCCTCGCCGTTCCACGGCAGCTCCACGCCGCCGCGACGCCATTCCTCCGCGTCGACGTCGATGGGGGAGACGGGATAGCCCAGCATCCTGAGCAGGTCCGTACCGGTATAGTGGGCCAGAGACGCCGCGGTCAGCATGGCCGCCGCTCCGCTGCATGCCGATCCGCTGGTCCTACCTCAAGCGCCTGCTCGCGGGCGCCGTCTTCGGGCTGTACATGGCCCACCTGCTCTACTTTCTGAACCCGCAGGTGGACATCACCCCGCTGCGCCTGGCCTCGGTCACGCTCGTGTACGGCCTGATCTGCGGACTGCTCTTCGGCAGCGCGCTGTGGGGACTGCGCCTCCTGCGCGTGCGCCTGTTCGGCAAGCCGGATGCGTATCGCACGCACGGCTTCGGCTTCGTCGTCTTCGCCGCGTTCATCTCCGCGTTCATCTACTGGATGCACCTGGAGCTGGTGGAGATCTACCTGCCGCGCGGCGCGGTGCGCATCCTCTCCAAGGCCACCACCACGCTCACGCTGATCGCGTTCGTGCTGCTGGCGCTGTGGGTGCTGCAGCGCAACGCGGACCGGCGCACGTCGCGCGCGATCTTCATCGGCGGCGTGGTGCTCATCGCGCTGTCGTCGATCTCGCTCTACCAGCGCCGCGAGAGCTACCGGCGCGAGCGCAAAGACGTCGTGGTTGCCACGATCGGCGCGGTGGCGGGACAGCGTCCGGTGATCCTCATCGCCGTCCGCAATCTTCCTTACGACTGGATCGTGACGATGAAGGGCGAAGGTCTCCTCCCCTTCTTCACCCGCGCCTCGGACAGCGCGTACTTCACGCGGCTGGAGCCGTTCCGCACGTCGAGCCCCAAGTCGCTGTGGGCTTCGCTCGCGACCGGGAAACTGCCATACCGGCACCGCGTCACGGGACGGTTTTCGTACCGGACGCCGCTCAATCGCGACGAGCCGTTTCTGCTGCTCCCGTACGGCGTGGGCTTTCGCGCCTGGGGACTGATTCCGCCGGTCGAGCGCATCTCCGCGCCGCTGCCCGCCGGCGAGGCGTTGCCGGTCTGGACGCTGTTCGAGCGCCTGCAGCTCACTTCCCGCGTGACGAAATGGCCGTCCGTTGCCGCGCCGGCCGTGGCTCCCGCGCGCGTCGATCCCTCTCGATTCCACATCGCGCCCGATCGCGTCGCCGCGGCGTTGGGATCCGACCTCGCCGCGCTGCAGAACGTGCGCGGCGACGCTGCCTTCACCGCCCTCGGACTGGAAGGCTACGAGGCCGCGCAGCGCGCGATGCACATCTATCGCAACGATCTCCCGCCGCGCGGCACGCCCAAAGGCGACGCTCTCCGCGCCTACGCACAGCAGCTCGATCAGTCGCTCGGTGCGATCGCGCAGGCGCATCCCGAGCACCTGCTGGTGATCTGCTCGCCGTCCGGCGTCGTGCCGCCGGAGCTGCCCGCGAACATCGTCGCCCTGGCCCGCAATCAACTCACGCCGGGCGAGCCGGGCGCCGACGACGGCTTCCTGCTCATGTCCGGCCCCGAAGCCGAGCATCGCCAGAATCCGAAGGCGGCGTACGTCGTCGATGTCGTGCCGACGATTCTCTTCGCCGCCGGCCTCCCCGTCGGCCGCGACATGGACGGCCGCGTGATCACGGACGCATTCACGGAGTCGATTCTGCGGGCATCGTCCCTGTCCGCCATCCAGACCTACGAGGCCACTCGCGTGGTGGTGCGACGCGCTGGCGCTTAGAAGACCGACGAGGGCGCCTCCGGCGGGCCGGCGCGGCCGGCAGCGCTGGTAGGCCAAGCCGTTAGCCGCGCTGGTCGCCTGAATCGCCGCACGTGCGACCAGCATGCTCACTAAGCGCTGCCGGCCGTGCCGGCCCGCCGGAGGCGCTCCCGGTCGGTCCCCCGAGCGGCATCGAGTCACGCCACCCACTTGAGCGTCCTCCGGTCGTAGCGCAGTGTGCGGATTTTGGCGGACGCGCCGTAGACGCGCACGCACCACAGGTCGCCATCGCTGTCCGTGATGTAGATCGTGCCTGGCGTCGACTCGCCGATCGGCGAGAACGAGCAGATCGTCGAGTTGTTGAACGTGACTGCGGATTTGACGAGATCGCCGTCCGCGTCTTTCACCGCCACGTCGATCAATCCGATGGTGATGTTGCGCGCTTCGGGAAAGACCACGCGCGGCGGTGAGAGCGGGATGTCCACGCCGCTCTTGATGTCGTCGTTGCGGACGCCGTCGCCGTCGCCGTCTTCGTAGAGGATGAAGTGCCACACGCCGGCGATCTGCAGGAACTTGATCCCGTTGTTCCGGTTGGTGGAGAGCGCGCGCATGCGCACGAGGTGGAAGATCGATCGCAGCTCGCCCGCCGCCGCGCGCAATGCCATCCGGTTGCGCATCTTCTGGAAGTTCGGCAGGGCGATGCCGGCCATGAGGCCGATGATGGCCATGGTGATCAGGAGCTCGATCAGGGTGTAGCCGTTTCTGCGAGTGAACACACGACCTCCGTTGCTGTTGCTGGCGGGGGGAATCGGGGCCGCCGCGCCGCGCGGCAGCCCCGGGTGGGTTGGGAGGGAGGGCGGCGTCAGTTCGACGCCGTTTCGGTGGGCTTTTTCGCGCGCGGCTTGCGCGTGGTGTGCACTTTCGCGGAGAGCGTGGTCTTGCCGTCGACCGAGATGTAGGGCGACAGCAGCTCGAAGGTCTTCGCGCCGATGCCTTTGACCTGCATCAGGTCCGCGGTCTTCTTGAAGGGGCCGTGCTCCTTGCGGTACTCGAGGATGCGCTCCGCGCCCTTCTCGCCGACGCGCGGCAGGAGCGTGAGCTCGCTCGAGCTGGCGGTGTTGATGTTGACGACGCCGGCGGTCGCCGGCGCGTCGTCGGCCAGGGCCATCGTGCCGATGGCGGTCAGGAGGAGAGCGAGAGTGAAGATGGGGAGGGACTTCCGCATTGGGTCTTTCTCCTTTCGAGTTGTGGGTTGGTTTGTTGGTTGACTCGTTGCTTGGTTTCTGGCTGTGAGTTCCACACTCATGTCCGGTCGTCCATGCGACCTTTTTCCGTTTCGCGTCTGACTTGTTCTCTCCGCGACCACCTCCTTTCGCGGGGCACACAGTTCAAGCGGGCCGCCACGGCATGGCAGATGGCAAGTTGTTGAGATGTCGGGATTTGCGCGTTTTGAGCGGGCGCGCGGGCGTCAAAATCTTTCGAAATTATCCCTTTCGCAAACCCTGTTACTTTTCGTGCAGTAAAGTGCGCAAACGGATGCAGCTAGGACTTCATCGGAGTGATGGCGCGGAGGCGCGATTGCGCACTAAGTCCGGCTGTGCCGCGATCCATGCGGCGGCGAAGCGTGCCGCGTGTGCGCGAGTCACGCGGCGAACGAAGCGGGGCGCGTCCATGTCACGACCTGACTCGCGAGCGGCGCGTGTCGCACGCGCAGAGCGACGCTACGGCGCGAGCGTGTACGGCCTCCCCCAACTCATCTTCCAACACGATGCGCACCGCCTGCTCCAACACCGGCACGAACGTCTCCGCGTCGGGATGTTCGGTCGCGAATTCGTCAATCAACTTCCGCGTAAACGTGACCATGCGGATAGCAAAGGCGTCGATTTCAGCGGCAGTCATCACCGTGTCTCCTATGTTCAAAACAGGACATGCGCTCACTCTTCATCGGGGAAGCTGAGCGCCGCTCCGAATCCGGGAATCTCCGTCTTCAGCGCGTTCGCCTGTGGCTCCACCAGGTCGGCAAGCTCGCCAGTGAGGAACGCGGAGACATCCTGTCCGGCACGGCGCGCGATCGAGCGCAAGCCGAGCACGATGTACTCGGGCACGGTGATGGTGAACTCGGTCGGACGAAGAAGTTCCGGCATCACCCGCGCGGCGTCTTTTCCCAACGCTTCGAAGATGTCTTGCAGCGTCCACCGCTC
>DATLBM010000072.1:0-7437 GCA_035526885.1 Thermoanaerobaculia bacterium
AGATCTCGAATCCGATTCCGCTCGATGTCGACAACGAGCACCGCGCGTACGACCGCGATGCGGTGCAGCGCTTCTGGACGATCCTCGCGCGGACGCACGCGCTGTTCACGGAGTTCCGCGCGCGCGTCATCGGCAAATGCAGCCCGGTGCACTTTTTCTGGGGGAGTTTCGATCTGGCGGTGACGCGCTTCTCGGGTCGCGTGGCGCCGCAGCGTCCGGATGCGGATGCGATTACGCGCGAGGCGTACTCGCACGAGGTGAGCAGCGTGGGCTTCTGGCCGGGTGCTCCGGATCGGCTGCCGCAGGCGTCGTTCTACTGCTACGCCGCGCCGGAGCCGGCCGGCTATCGCGATGCTCGCATTGCAGCTCCCGCTTACTACAACGCCACCCTGGGCGGCTTCTATCTCCACTACGACGACTTCCGCACGCTGCCCGATCCCGACTCCGCACTCCTCGACTTTTGCCAGACCACCTACGCAGCCGCCGCGGACCTCGCCAATTGGGACCGCGCCGCGCTGGAGCGAAAGGACTGACCATGCAGCAGATCTGCGATCACCTCAAAACCGCGGGCGACGCGCCGCCCAACTCGCGCGGCTGCGAAGAATGTCTGGCGATGGGCGACACCTGGATGCACCTGCGCAGATGCGTCTCCTGCGGCCACATCGGCTGCTGCGATTCGTCGAAGAACAAACACGCCACGAAGCACTATCGAGCATCGAAGCATCCGGTCGTGCAGTCGTTCGAGCCCGGCGAGGACTGGCGATGGTGCTTCGTCGATGAGATTGGAGCTCAGGGGTGAGGGGTGCGGATGAGATCACCCCACGCGAGCATCGCGTCGAGAGTGGTCGGATATTCGGCCATTGCCGCCAGTTGGCGCAGGTCAATCCCGGGTAGTGCCTCGCTTCGTGCCGCCACTTCGTAGTGATCGTCGCGCAATACATACGGCGTGAGGATGCCGCGTTCCCAGATCCACACCTCACGGACGCCGAGCATCCGATAGATCTCCAGCTTGTCGAGGCTGCCCGATGTCCAGATCACTTCGATCGCGAAATCGGGACGTTGTGCTTTGGCCGAAGCTCCGAGAACGAAACAGTCATCAGGCTCCGCACCGCGCCGTACCGCACGATTCTTGAGCGTCCACGACCCGACTCGCGTGAACTGGATCCGGTGCTCGACGCACCACATCTCCACTAGACTGCCGAGGAGCGACTTGATGCGCTCGTGATTCTCCGAAGGGCTCATGATCTCGAGCTCGCCCTCCAGATACGAAATGCGCGGGCCGGAGTGGTCACCACGAACCTCCAGAATGTGCTGGTAGTCAGCCCACGACACGTCGTGCAGAAACACGAAGTGATCTTCGTGGGGCAGGTCGTCGCGATCGGGGTTCAGCGCAGCTGCGTGCACGGAGTAAATATACGCCGTCCCGGCTCACTTCCCGTCGCGCGCGAGCTCCCGGGCTTCCTCGATCCGGTTGTCAATCGACTCCTGGCGTTGCACGAAGTCGCTGGCGTCGGAACCGTTGCGGATCGTCGACTCGAAGTCGCTCACGAGCGAGCGGAGGTCGCGCAGAGCCTCGCGCGATTTCTCGCACGACTTCTCGACGCAGCCGCAGTCGCGCTCCGCGACGCCGATCTTCGACTCGACCCGGCCGCGGAACGTCGACCAGGCCATGCTGTCATAGGGCGGATTCGCGAACCGCGCGAAGCCGCCGGCCCATTCTTCCGCCGCGCGCCCGGCGCTCTGCGTGCACGAGTGGCCCACGCCCGAGCCGGTCGTGGTCTCGCTGCGAGAGCTCGGGTTCTTCACCATCGGCACGACGTACTTCCAGATGACGAAGACCACGGCCACGACGACGAGCAGCTTGACGATGCGTCCGGAATCCATGCGCACAGTGTATGCCCGCGCCCGCTATGGGCAAGCCGCGATGCGATAAAGCCGGATCGACTTTCCGGCGCGCGCGACCGGCTCGTATCGCGTGAGCCAGCGCAGCTCCGTGTCGCGCTGGCGCAGGTACATCATCTCGCTCACCGCGACCCAGCCCGTCGTGCAGCGCGCAGGGATCGGCGACGCGTTTGGGAGGTGGCGCTGCCAGTCGGCGGAGCCGAAGTAGGCGAGGTGCACGGGCTGGCCGCCGACGGCGCGGCGAAGGCGGAGGAGGTCCTGGCCCCAATCGAGGTTGCTGTCCACGGCGATGCGCTCGGGGTGGCGTCCTGCTAGCTCGTTAAAGTACGCGAGGTAGTCGGGGTGCGCGACGGCGGTGCCGATGAAGTACCAGGCGCCGAGGATGAGCACGAGTGCGCGGGAGTGCTGCCAGAGCAGGACCACGCCGCATGCTGCGGCGATCGTCAGGAACGGATAGATCGGGAGCACGTGGCGCACGCCGATGTTGATGCGGCTGGTCATCGAGATCGCCAGCATCGCCAATGGAATCAAGATGATGCCGAGTGCGCGCCGCCGCGTCAGGAAGAGAAAACCCGCGGCCGCGAAGACGAGAAATGGCAGCGGCGTCTTGAAAAAGACGACGACCGGGAAGTAGTACCAGAAGCCGTTCGGACGATTTTCGCCGAACAGCCACGCCTCGCCGTGTCCCATCGCCGAATGCTGGCGGACGAAATCCGCGCCGGTGATGAACGCGATCCCGGGATACTTCTGAACGACCACCGCGCGATGCCACAGCGCGCGGAACGGCTCCGACCTCGGCTTCGGCTCGGGCTTTGGCGCGCCGATCATCGTGTCGCGGCCGCTGCGTCCGGCCAGCGGCGACGGATAGCCGGCGGCCTTCGCCCAGTCCACGAAGTCCACGCCCACGACGCCGGCGCGGGCGGCGGCGTTCGCGTAGTCGTAGTAGGCGATGAGGATGTCCGGACGGATCCACTCGTAGCCGGGCGTCTGCGCGTACTGCGCCGCGCGCTGCTCGGCCGTGCCGACCACCGACGTCGCGGCGCGCGCGTCGAGGAGGCTGCCCCGCTCGAAGCGGTACATCGCCATCACCACCAGCAACGCAATGGGAACGATCGCCGCGCAGTGTCGCCAGCGGATGGCGCGAAATTGAAATGCGATCAGGATGGAGGCGCCAAGGGGAAACAGGAGAAGGAAGGAGAACTTCGAGAGCAGACCGATGCCGATGGCGACGCCGAGGACGACCGCCCGCCGCCAGGACGGCGCGTCGAGCCAGAGCTGCAAAGCATAGAGCGCGAAGGCCGTTGTCGACGCGGCGGCCATGTCCGTGGTGGCGAGTCCGGCGTGAGCGAGCATGGGCGGCAGGGCGGCGAAGAGCGCAGCCGAGATCACCGCGGCCGCGAGTCCGGCGATGCGGCGCGTCCAGGCGAAGACGACGTACATGCCGAGGAGGTAGAAGGGAAGATTGCCGGCACGGGCGCGGGAGAGGTTGGTCAGGTAGTGATCGTCAAGCCAGAAGAGCTGATTGCCGCGCTCGACGCGGCCGCCTTCGACGTCCGCGCCGCCAAACGTCAGCGCGAAGAAGATGCGGGCGAGCGGCGGATGCTCGATGTCGAGATCGTAGCGGCCCTCGTGCAGCCATTGCTGACCGGCTGCGACGTGGACCGGCTCATCGACGGTCTGGCTGAAGACCCGGTACGTCGCCGCGATGCGGGCGATCGCCGCGACGACGACCAGGACGAGAAGCGCTCTGCGAACTTACAGACGCTCCGTCAGGATGGTTTTGGCGATGGTGGCGAGCTGCATGTTGCTCGTGCCCTCGTAGATCTGGCCGACTTTCGAGTCGCGCCAGTACTTTTCCACGGGGTACTCCTTCGTGTAGCCGTTGCCGCCGTAGAGTTGGACGGCCAGCGACGTCACCTTCTCGGCCACCTGCGACGAGAAGAGCTTGGCCATTGCGGCCTCGCGGAGGAACGGGCGTCCGGCGTCTTTGAGGCGCGCGGCGTTGTAGACCATCAGGCGCGCGGCTTCGAGGTCCGTCGCGGCCTGGGCGATCTGGAACTGCACGCCCTGGAAGTCGGCGATGCGCGTGTTGAACTGCTTGCGCTCCTTCGTATACGCGATGGCGTGCTCGAGCGCGCCGCGCGCGACGCCAATCATCTGCGCGCCGATGCCGATGCGCCCTTCGTTCAGCGTTTCGATGGCGATCTTGTAGCCCTTGCCGGGCTCGCCGAGAACGTTTTCGCGGGGGACGCGGCAGTCTTCGAGGATCAGCTCACAGGTCGACGAGGCGCGGATGCCGGTCTTGTCTTCCTTCTTGCCGACCTGGAAGCCGGGGAAATCGCGCTCGATGAGAAACGCGGTGATGCCCTTGTATCCCGCATCCGGGTTCGCGTTCGCGAACACGATGAACACCCCCGCCTCAGCGGCGTTCGTGATCCACAGCTTCTGCCCGTTCAGGACGAAGTGATCGCCCTTGTCTTCGGCCCGCGTGGCCAGCGCGAAGGCGTCGGAACCGGATCCCGCTTCGGAGAGCGCGTACGCGCCGACCGTGTCCGTGGACAACATCTTGAGATACTTCGACTTCTGGTCGTCGTTGCCCCAGCGGATGATGGCGTTGTTGACGAGCGTGTTCTGGACGTCGACGAGCACGCCGCAGGAGGCGTCGACGTGGGAGAGCTCCTCGACGACGAGGACCGCGTTGAAAAACGTCGAGCCGGCACCGCCGAACTGATCGGGCACCTCGATGCCCATGATGCCCATTTCGAAGAAGTTCCGGATGAGGTCCTGGGACATCGTGGCGTTCTTGTCCATCTCGTGGACGAGAGGGCGGATCTTCTCGACGGCGAAGTCGCGCACGCTCTCCTGAAACATCTGTTCTTCTTCGGAGAGCGTGGTGAGCGGCGCGCCGGGAAGGTGGTCGATTGCGGTGGTCATCTGCTGCCTCCGGAGGGGTTCCCGCGCGCGAGGCGCGTGGTGCGGCGCGAATCATACCCGATGTGGAGCGGTTATGATCGCGAGCGCCACCCATGCCCGAATGGCGGAATCGGTAGACGCAGCGGACTTAAAATCCGCTGTCCCGAGAGGGGCGTGCCGGTTCGAGTCCGGCTTCGGGCACCATCGTCAAGTAGTTGACCAAGTGCACACGTTTGATTACAGTGTCGCTCGTTAACGGATGGAGTGCGGGCGGCGGCGATGCTCGTGGTGAGCACGCGGATTTCGCGGTCGCGCACAGAATCCGTTGATCAACGGATTTCCGGGAGGGGAGATGGGGCGCTGCCACTATTGCGGTACGGCTTTCCCGAAAACGCGCAAGACGCGCAAGTACTGCACGAACCGCTGTAAGACGAACGCCTGCCTGGAGAAGAAGCCGCGCCTGCGCGCCGCGGACGTGGAAGCGCTGCAGGACGTCCTCAGCGCGGAGTTCGCCTCGGTCGAAGCGATGCGCGAACGCCTGCGCGCGATCCTGGCGCCCGAGCTTCCGCCGATTCCGCTGGAGGGTGGGCGGGCGGTGGTGCCCAGGATGGATTGAGCGCGGCCGCTTCGCGGCCGCGCGTTGCTGGTTGTAAGGTTCCTGGTGATTCTTCGCGAGAGCCGCGCTCCGTGTCATCCCGAGCGAAGTCGAGGGACCTTCTACCGGACCACAGGGGAAGCTCACACCTGCAGCACGGGCCCGCGATACCGCGCGAGCTGTTCGTCGGTCGTGACGAGGGTGATGCCTTCCACGACCGCCTGCGCGAGCAGCAGCCGGTCAAATGGATCTTTGTGATGCGGCGCCAGGCTCTCCACGTGGACCGCGTGCTCGCTGGTAATCGGCAGCTCGATGTAGCCGTTATCGCGGAGCGCTTGACGAAGGATGCGCGAGTCGACGCGAAAGTCCTGGCGTCCCAGCGTTCGCTTGATCGCGACTTCCCAGATGCTGGCCGCACTGAAGAGCAGCTCGTGCTCTTCGTCGGTCCTGCGTGTCGAGCAGGAGTCTCACTCGTGAATTCCGAAGAGCTCGGCGATCTCACGTTCGCCCATGCGGTTGAAATCCTCGGGCACCTCGATCTGACCCTTCAGGAATCCGAGACGCTGGCGTCGGGACGGAGCGTCGAGAGCGGTCACCTTGACCAATGGCTTCTCGGCTTTGGCGATGATGAAGCTCTCGCCCTGCGCGGCGCGCTCGACGAGCTGCGAGAGTTGCGTCTTTGCTTCGTGAATGTTGACGGTTTTCATCGGGAACCCAAGTGAAGACCAAAAACAAAAAGGGCGCCCTTTGACAGGCGCCCTCGGGGTGGGTGTTACCGCGCAACCTTCCGGTTACGAAGCAACCCCCTTAGGTTTATTTGAACAATCCATGCGAAATTCGATACCTCCTCCCCATGAATTTCCGGCGGACCCGCTACAAGCGCCACGTCACGTGCCATGACCCACCACGCCGTTGTCGCGGACCGGATCGACCGCTCCTACTCGCCCTGCGGTGGAAGGGAGGAGCGGGATCTCGATATCTGTCAATGATCATGCGACCGAATGCCGCACTGATTCGTACGGTTAGAGAAACATCCACGGCCTGCGTTTATTGCAGCCCCCGCGCTCCCCTCCGTTGTGGTGCATGGCAAACAGGATACATTTTTTGAGCGTAATCGCAATCGAAAATTCGCACGATATTCCTGCTTCAATCGGCGTGCCGGACGCACAAATCCCTGTGCTACACTTTTCAGCCCCCGGAGCCACTTTCATGAAACGTTTCCTCTTCATCGCGGCGGCCGCGTGCGTGCTGTCGACCGCCCTCAGCGCCGCACCCGTCAACGGCAAAGTCATGTTCCGTACCCGCCGCGGATCCGAGCCCGTCGTCAACGAGACCCTGGTCTGGCTCGAGCCCGCCGGCCGAACGTGGAAGAAGCCGCCTGCCGCCTTCAGCATGACCACGCGCAGCAAGGCTTTCGTCCCGCATGTCATGGCCGTGCCCGCCGGGTCGACGATCAACTTCCCGAACGAAGATCCGATCGCGCACAACCTCTTCTCTCTCACGCCCGGCAACACCTTCGATCTCGGCCTCTACCGCAGAGGCGCAGGCAAAACGCACAAGTTCGAAGCCCCCGGAACCGTTAACGTCTACTGCAACGTGCATCCGAACATGTCCGCCGTCGTTCACGTGATGACCACGCCCTTCTACGGCTTCGCGGACGCGAGCGGCAACTACTCCTTCGACGTTCCGGCGGGCCGCTATCGCCTCCTCGCGTGGAACGAGCAGGGTGGGACGAGCGCGCCGTCGGATCTCGAGGTGAAGGCGGACGGCACCGTCGCCGGCGCCACGCTCCTCACGATCGACGGCAGCAACTTCCGCCTCACGCAGCACAAGAACAAGTTCGGACAGACCTACCGGCCGCCCAAGGACTACTAGCGAATGACGGCGCAGGCGCTCGACAAATCCACCATCTCCGCCGAGGTGCCGGCGCAGAAGGCGTACAACGTCGAGCGGCCGCGTTTTCCGCTGGTCCTCAAGCTCTTCCTGCTGACCGCGTTGCTGATCGCGATCGTCGTCGCGGTGGCGGT
>DATLBM010000073.1:0-3388 GCA_035526885.1 Thermoanaerobaculia bacterium
GTGGCGACGGGCTTGAGCCCGGCGCGATGTTCGATATGGCGACGGGCTCAAGCCCGTCGCCACGTTTGCTCTCTCTACCCTCGTGCCGAGCGCCTCCGCGTCGTCGGCTGCTTCGTCACCGGCGCGGACGTCGTGCCGCTCGAGTCGTGCGGCACCTTCACGTCCACCGTCGACGTGCTGCGGTTGCCCGCGTCGTCGATGGCCTCGACGTGAATCGTGTAGACGCGGCCTTCGCCGTGCGGGTCGCGCTCGGCGCGCAGTTGCACGGTGAGCGGACCGGTGCGGTTCCAGTCGCCACTGGTCAGCATCTCATTCGACGTGACGTCGTAGATGTTCACGTACGGCATCGTGTCGATGTTGTCGATCACGTCGACGGTGAGCGTCACCTCGACCAGCGCGCTGTTGGGAGGCTTGATCACATCCGGCGACGCCGTGATGCTCACGATCGTCGGCGCCTCGGTATCCGCCTGCTGCTTGCTGACCGTGACCGTGAACGACCCGCTCACGGCGTTGCCGCGCGTGTCGCTGGCCGTGCACGTCACCACCGTCGTTCCTTCGGCGAACGTGGATCCCGACGGCGGCGTGCAGGTGACGCCCACCGAACCATCGACCAGATCCTGCGCCGAGGCGTTGTAGCTCACGACCGGATCGGCGCTGGTGATGTTGCCGGGGAGGAAGAGCGCGGGCGCGGTCGTGTCGACGATGGTCACCTTGAACGATCCTGCGCTGCCGCACTGCACGGTCGTCTCGCCGAGAGAGAACGTCGAGCCGGACGCGGGCGAGCAGTTCGCGGAGTTGTCCGGGCGGCCGTTCTCATCATCGCCGCCGTTGCCGGCGACGGTGAAGCTGACCACCGCGCCATTCGGGCCCGTGGCCTCGCGCGTGATGTCGCTGAGCGCGGGCGGGGGATCGGGCGGCTGCTGCGCGTAGACGGTCACCTCGAAGCTGTCAGTGGCCGTGTTCGCATGCGCGTCGGTCGCGGAGCAGACGACGGTGGTCGTACCGACGGGGAAGCTCGTGCCCGACGCGGGCGAGCAGCTCACGGCCACGCTGCCATCCACGAGATCTTTCGCCGAGGCGTTGTAGGTCACCGTCGCGCCGGAGCCGTCGCCGGAGACGCTGAAGTCGCGCGGGATCGTCAGCGCGGGCGCGGTGGTGTCGACGACGCGCACTTTGAAACTGCCGCCGTCGCACTGGACGTGCGTTTCGCCGAGGGCGAACTTCGAGCCGGACGCGGGGGAGCAGTTCGCGTTGCCGGCGGGGCGTCCGTTCTCATCGTCCGGACCGCCGCCGCTTGCGGAGTACGTGACGGTCGCGCCGTCGGGTCCCGTTGCTTCGGCGGTGATGTCGCCGGGCAGACGCGGCGTTGGCGGAGGGGTGGTCACCTGTTCGTACACGGTCACTGTGAACGTGCCGGTGGAGGCGTTCTGATGCGAGTCGGTGGCGGTGCAGGTGACGCTGGTCGTGCCGCGCGGGAACACAGATCCCGAAACGGGCGAGCAGGAAACGGGAACGCCGCCGTCGACGCCGTCTGTCGCCGCGGCGTTGTACGTGACCGAGGTGCCGGTGCTCGGGCCGGCGACGCTGATGCCGTTCGGCAGAGCGAGAGTCGGTCCGGTGGTGTCGACGACGCTGACCGTGAACGTGCCGCTCTCGCTGCCCGAGGTGCACTTCACGGTGGTGGTGCCGATCGGGAACTGCGAGCCGGAGGCGGGCGAGCAGTTCACCGCGGTGGTGGGACGGCCGTTCTCGTCGTCCTCGAGTCCGCTGCCGGACGCGCTGTAGTGCACGATCGCGCCGCCCGGACCCGTCGCCTCGGCAGTCTGATTCGACGGAAGACTGAGCGCGAACGCACCCGTCGCAAAGACGGCGAGCGCAAACAACAGCACTGCACGAGGACGCACCATTCGTTACCTCCTGCCAGGCGGATCTGCCGGGATAGGGCAAAGAATACCGCCGGAAAGAGCGATGTACAAACCGTGTCCTGCCGGCAGGCGTCGCGCGCCGTATGAGCGGCGGATGGTCACGCGGAAGCCGTGCGCGCGCAAAAGTGCGGTCAACTCGCCGCGATCGTAGAGCTGGAGGTGATGCACTTCCTCGTCGCGGCGTCCATCCTCGCGGAAGGTGAGCACGCGGCGAGTGAGATGCACGCCGTCGCTCTCCTTGATGGCGATGACGCTCCAGTCGTCGCCTCCCGTGCGCACCTCGTCGTACGGCGGATACGCGCCGCTTTCGGCGACGTCGAACAGCAGCAGCTTCGTGTTCGCGTTTGCGACGAACGTCCGCACTTCGTCGAACGTGCCGTAGTTGAGGACCTCGCCCATGGCGAGGACCGCATCCGCGTGCGCATGCACATCGGCGAAAGCGGCGACGTCGAAGCGCGCCAGCGGCGCGGTCTCGCGCGCGATGGCGATCATCGACGGCGAGGCGTCGTAGCCGTGCACGTCGAAGCCGCCATCGGTGAGCTCGCGCGCGAGGATGCCGCTGCCGCATCCAAGCTCGATCACGGTTTTCGCTCCGTGTTTGTGCAATTGCGAAATGACGAACGGCGCCGCGGACTCGGCGAACTCGCTGAAGCCCTGATGATGGATGTAGGCGAGGTCGTCGCGGTACATGAAGGTGTCATCCTGAGCCGCGCAGACGGCGAAGGACCTTCCCCGCTCCGTAACGCGCTGGAAGGTCCTTCGGCGTCTTCGCGCCTCAGGATGACACGGATTCCGCTTCGCGTTTGATCGCCCGCAGCATCATCCTTCGAATGATTCCGCTGCCGGCGCGGATGAAGAACCAGTACACGCCGAACTTCTTCTTCGCGTTCTCGCCGCACAGCACGCGCGTCTCGGTGGTGATGCGCACGCGCGCGTCATCGTTTTCTCCGACAAGGCGCTCGACGAAAAAGTTCCACGCGCCGCGCGCGACGTCGGGCGGAACAGGGGCGGCGAAGTCGGGCGCGTACGGCTTGCAGGTGGGCTTCCAGAACGGACCCTCGATGCCGCGCACGATCTCCCACGGCGGATTCGTTCCGGCGATGGAAAAGGTCGGACCGCCGGCGCGAATGCCGCGCATGGCCAGCAACGAGCGGGTGATGCGGCTCTCGCCGAGCCTGGCGTTGAGGATGGCGTCCCACGCGCGCTCAGGCGTGGCGCGAACGACGATGGAGTGCCGCTCGTAGAAGTCGCAGTGGGGGAGGAGGGTGTCGATGAGCATTCGCGTCGCCGAGTCGACGAGTCTCATAGTCGCAGAGTCTCACAGTCTCATAGGGCCTATGAGGCTATGAGGCTATGAGACTGTGAGGCTATGAGACTAACTCCTCGACGACTTGACGACTCGAAGACTCGACGACTCGTCGACTCGTCAGTGGTGCGCGCGCAGGAACGTCTCCGGCCTGCTG
>DATLBM010000074.1:0-3329 GCA_035526885.1 Thermoanaerobaculia bacterium
GCGGCGGCCAGATACCACGAGCCGAAGCGGTTGTAGAGGTACGACAGGTACGAGAGCGCGGCGTCGGTCGACTTCTCCGCGTCGTGCCGCTCATCGACCGTCTCGTCGACGCGCAGCCCGTAGCTCCGCGCGGTGTCCGGAAGCAGCTGCCAGATCCCCGCGGCCTCGGCCAGCGAATGCACCTGCGGATTGAATCCCGACTCGATCATTGCCAGGTACAGCAACTCCTCGGGCATGCCGCGCCGGCGCAGCTTCGAGCGAATCATCTCCTCGTATTCGCTCTTGCGCGCGAGATACGACGCGAACTCCGCGCGCTTCTCTCCCGTGAAACGCGCGATGTGGTACTCGACGCGCGGATGATCGAGATCCGCGAACGCGGAACGTTCCGGCGCGGCGACCACGGCGGGAGCGGAAGCCGGAGCGGTTTGCGAAGGACCGGAAGCACAGCCAGCGAAGAAGAGGAGCAGGACGAGTTTTTTCATAGGAATAGCGACACGACGGCGACGATGAGTGCGATCAAGCCCACGGTGAGCGCGACGAGAGGGATGCGCGCATCGTGGTGCGGCGGCATCAGCGGCGGACGATCCTCGAAGAGCGATTGCTGCATCACCTCTTTCGCGGCCAGCACGTCTTCCATGGCCCGCTCGAAGTGACGTTGATAAATGGCCTTGCCGGGATCGGAGCCTTTCTCCGCGGCGGCCGACGACGCGGCTTTGAGCACCGCGTTCTTGATGTCGCCGCCGGCCGCTTCGTATTTCTGCGCGAGGGCCTTGAAGTCGACGTCGCGGCCGAGGGGCGTCTTGCGCGGATGGACCTGCACCTGCCAGATGCGCTCGCGCTCCTCGATGCCCGGCATCACGAACCGCACGTGGGTGCGGATGCGACGCTCGAATGCGGGATCGAAATGCGCCGCCAGGTTCGTGGCGAAGATCACCACGCCGTTGAACGCGTCCAGCTCGCGCAGCAGCACGTTCACCGTGAGATTGCTCTCGCGATCCTGCGGCAGTCCGGCGGCCATCGAGCGGCGCGTGGCGATGGCGTCGGCTTCATCGAAGAAGAGCACGGCCTGCTGTTCGGCCGCGGAACGAAACAGCGCCGCGACGTTCTTCGGCGTCTCGCCCATCCACATCGACTCGACTTCCGCGTAGTCGACGACGAGCAGCTTCATCCCCAGCGCATGCGCGATCGCTTCCGCGCAGATGGTCTTTCCCGTGCCCGGCGGTCCGGCAAAGTTGAAGGCCAGCCCGAGGCCGGTGGAGTGGCGTTCGCCGAGTCCCCACCGGCCGAAGATCAGGCTGTGATTGCGGACCTGCGCCAGCGCCTCGTCGAGCGTGCGGCGCGTCTCCGCGGGCAGGATGACGTCCGCGAACGTGCGCACCGGCGTCACCGTTTCCACGGGACGCCGGGAGCGTCCGGCGAAGAGCGACATCAGCGGCGGCGGCATCTCGATTTACATGCGCCGTGCCACGCACTCACGGAACGCGGCGGAAGACCTCGTCGCGATACTGGATCGATTCCGCGCGGTCGCCGCTGCCGAACTGGAATCGCAGCACTTCCCCGCTCCCCGGAATCAGCTCGACGCGCGCCGTGTCCGCCTCGGTGAACGGCTCCATCGGCGCGGCAAGCTGTCCCAGCGACGCGCGCATGGCCGGCGTGATCTCGATCGTGCCGTACAGGTCATTCGCGTAGCGGCCGGCGTACGCATTCGCGTTGCGAGTCAGCGAGGGCGCGCGCGACTTGCGCTTCTCGACGTCCGCACGGTACTTGGCCAGCTGTTCATTCGTCTCGTTCCGCAGCTTGGCGAGATGCGCTTCGTACGCGGCATCGACGTCGGGCTTGCCGAGGAGGACGTCGTACGCGTACGCGGCGATGAGGTCGCGGAGCTGCGCGCCGGGCGACGACGTGTTGGTGGCAATGGCCACGCCGTGTTTCTGCTGCGGAAGGAACGATACGTGCGCGCGCCAGCCTTCGTAGCCGCCGAAGTGATGCATCATCGGCGTGCCTTCGTAGTCGGCGTGATACCAGCCCAGCGCGTAGCCGGT
Source organism: Thermoanaerobaculia bacterium (assembly GCA_035526885.1). Lineage (GTDB taxonomy): Bacteria > Acidobacteriota > Thermoanaerobaculia > Gp7-AA8 > Gp7-AA8 > QHVT01. The sequence continues at coordinate 2,043 of DATLBM010000074.1, forward strand.
GCGCTTGAAGCGATACCAGTTCGACACCGGAATCGCGACCTGCTGCTTCTGCGCTTCGGCGAAGGCGGCGGCCGGGATTCCCTTGCGATTGATGTTCGCCTCGAGCCAGCGCGCGAGATCGCGCGGCGTGGTCACCAGTCCGCCCGCGGCGTGCATCGTGTCGTCGGTTTTCACGAAGTTCAGCGCGCCGTTGACGTCATACGGCTTGGCCACGGGCCACGATTTCGTGCGGCTCATGTACGCGGTGGTGCGGGTCATGCCGAGGGGCTGGAAGATCTCGGTGGCCAGGAGGTCCTGCCAGGTCTTGCCGGTGACGCGCTCCATGGCCAGCCCGACCGCGACGTAGCCGAGGTTGTCGTAGGAGAACTTCGCCTCGATGGTTTTGCTGTGGCCGAGGAGCGAGACCAGGTCGCCGTGATCGCCGGTGAAGGCGGTGCGCATCACCAGCGCGTCGTTCTCGATGCCGGACGTGTGCGTGAGCAGCGCGCGCAACGTGACGCTGTTGGCGAGTTTGGTCTCGGGAAGATACTTCGCGATCGGCGCATCGAGATCGATGACGCCGCGCGACGCCAGCTTCGCCGCGAGCAGGCCGACATAGGACTTGGTCGACGAGGCGATGTAGTAGACGGTGTCCGCATCGGCGGCGACCTTTCGTTCCTTGTCGCGATAGCCGTAGCCGCGCGCGAACAGCGTCTTTCCGTCTTTCACGATGGCTACGCCGAGGGAGGGAACTTCGGGGAACTGCGTCATGGCCTGGCGCACGAAGCGATCGATGCGCTCGGCGTCGTTCTGCTTCGCGGAGGCGCAGGCAACTGCGAGGAAGAGGAGAAGGGCGAGGGAGAGTGCGCGTTTCATGATGTCAATGTAGGGACGTCCGCGAGGAGATGATGGAACGCGCTTAACCTTGATCGCACGTGTCGTCCTGAGTTGCGCAGACAACGAACGCGGCAGGGGGAAGGTCCTTCAGGATGACACCAGGGCGCGGTGTCATCCTGAGCCGCCGCAGCGAAGCGGAGGACGGTCGAAGGACCTTCCCCGCTGCGTGACACGCTGGAAGGTCCTTCGACTCCGCTGCGCTCCGTTCACGATGACACGAGGGCTCGGAAGGTCTTCGCCGTCATCCCGTGCGCATCCGCGAACACGCGGCAAAGGTGGCTGGCGTCGGCGAATCCGCTCTCCGCGGAGATCGACGTCAGCGGACGCGAGGTCGCGCTGAGCAGATGCCGCGCGTGGCGCAACCGCAACGCGCGCACGTACTCGCTCATGCTCACACCGACATGCCGTCGA
>DATLBM010000075.1:0-3900 GCA_035526885.1 Thermoanaerobaculia bacterium
CCCTGCTGGTCGAGGATCTTCGCGTCGATGCCGGGGAACGGTTTCGTCGCGGAGCCGGGCTTCGTGGCCACGATGCCGGGCAGCGGCGTGATCATGATCGCGCCGGTCTCGGTCTGCCACCACGTGTCGACGACCGGGCACCGCTCGCCCCCGATGTTCTTCTGATACCAGATCCAGGCCTCGGGATTGATCGGCTCACCGACCGATCCGAGAAGACGCAGCGACGACATGTCGTGCGCTTTCGGGAGGTCTTCGCCCCACTTCATGAATGCGCGGATGGCCGTGGGCGCGGTGTAGAAGATCGTGACTTTGTGACGCTCGATGATGTCCCAGAAGCGGTCTTTCTTCGGCCAGTCCGGCGCGCCTTCGTAAATCATCACCGTCGCTCCGGCGGCCAGCGGGCCGTAGACGACGTACGAGTGACCGGTCACCCATCCGATGTCGGCCGTGCACCAGTAGACGTCTTCCTCCTTGAGGTCGAAGACCCACTCGCACGTGGCCAGGCAGCCCGTGAGATAGCCGCCCGTCGTGTGGATGATGCCTTTCGGTTTACCGGTGCTGCCGGAGGTGTAGAGGACGTAGAGAATGTGCTCGGAGTCGACCCATTCCGGCTCCGACCACGCGTCGGCTTTGGCCATGACGTCGTGATACCAGACGTCTTTCGCGCCCATCGTCACTTCGTCTTCCGCGCGGCGGCGCACGACGACGACGTGCTCGATGGACGGACACTCGGCTACGGCCGCGTCGGTCGTTTTCTTCAGCGGAACGATGGTGCCGCGGCGATAGCCACTCGTGGCCGTGATGCAGACCTTGGCCTTCGCATCCTGAATGCGATCCTTCAAGGCATCGGCGGAGAAGCCGCCGAAGACGACCGAGTGGATGGCGCCGATGCGCGCGCAGGCCAGCATGGCCACGGCGGCTTCGGGGATGAGCGGCATGTAGATGGCGACGACGTCGCCTTTGCCGACGCCCAGCGACTTCAACGCGTTCGCGAATTTGCACACATCGGCGTGCAGGGCGCTGTAGGTGATGCGACGGATCTCTCCCGGCTCGCCTTCCCAGATCAGCGCCACTTTGTCGCCGCGCTTTTCGAGATGACGATCCAGGCAGTTGAACGACGCGTTGAGCGTGCCGCCCACGAACCACTTCGCGTACGGCGGCTCCCACTCCAGTACCTGGTCCCACTTGGTGTGCCAGTCGAGCTGCCCGGCCCATCCGGCCCAGAAAGCCTCGCGATCTTTGTCCGCTTTCGCCCAGATCGCAGGATCGTTGACGCTCGCGTTTTTGCGGAACTCGTCAGACGGCGGAAACTCGCGGCTTTCCTGCAAAAGTGCGTCGAATTCGTGAGCCATTACGTCCCTCCCGGGGAGGGGGATTGTATAGGCTTCGGAATGTGAAGCGCCCGCTGACGCTGGTACTCTCGCGTCCGTGAGAAAGCTCTGGATCTGGCTCGGACTGGTCGTGATCGGCATCGCCGCTGCGCTGTTTTTCGGGCGCTCGCGCGTGGAGACGGGATCGGTCAATCGTCCGTGGCCGCTGGGGCTGGGCATGATCGCCGACGCGCAGAAGCGCTTTCCCGTGACGAAGGACAACGCCGGCGCTGCGAAGCTGATCGAGCTCGCGCGCAAGGCGCAGGTCGATCTGCAGCGCGAGCGGGATCGCGGAGGTTCGGTCTCCGAGGACACGCGGCATGCGTTTGCGGAGTATCTGGAGACGCAACTGCAGCGCGGGACCGATGCCATCGATCCGCCGGCGACGGACGTGCAGCACTACCTCACCGACAACGCCGCGGTGCTCGAGGAGATCAAAGCGCTGGCGCTGAGCGGCGAGCCGATCGTGTTCGCCAGCGACATCAACAAGGAAGAGCGCGACGCGCCGGGACCGAACCTGGTCGGGCTGCAGCACCTGCATCGCGTGTTCATCGTGCGCGCGCTCCTGGCGGCGAAGGCCGGCAATGCCGGGGCGTGGGACGAGTTGCAGGTCGCGTGGAAGCTCGTGGGGCCGCTGTGGCAGCGCCCCGATTCGATGGCCGTGACCACCGCCTCGAGCGGCGCGCGCATGCTCAACACCGCCGCGCGGAAACTGCCGCTGCCGCCCGCGCCGTGGTTTCGCGAAGTGCTGACCTTCAACTACGAGCGCGCGCTCGCGGCGTCGCAACAGGCCGAGGCGTTTCGCGCGAAGACGCCCGCGTTCAACGCGCGCGTGCGAGGGATGGCCGAGGAAGTGCTCCGCGTGCGCGCATGCGATTCGGAAAGCGCGCAGTTCGACGAGGTGCGCAGGAAGCTCGGCGCGCGCGCCACGCCCAGCCTCATCAACACGTGGGAGCGCTTCATGCGCTTCCGCGCGGAGCGCGAGCTGACCGAGCGCGTGTTCGCAATGCGCGCCGGAAAGACGCCGGCGAAGGAGTCGCAGTGTTCCGACGGCTCCTGGCAGGTCGCGCCGGGCTCGATCAGGTTCTCGCGCGACGTGCCGGTCAGGCCGCCGCAGATCAAATACGCGCTGGAGTACACGACGAAGGTGTCATCCTGAGCGGAGCGCAGCGGAGTCGAAGGACCTTCCCCTTCGTGGCGCGGTAGAAGGTCCTTCGACTTCGCTGCGCTTCGCTCAGGATGACACTTGGGCTCCCGTGTCATCCTGAGCCGCCGAAGCGGAGCGCAGGACGGTCGAAGGACCTTCCCTTCGTGGCACGGTAGAAGGTCCTTCGACTCCGCTGCGCTCCGCTCAGGATGACACTTCGGCTCCCGTGTCATCCTGAGCCGCCGAAGCGGAGCGTAGGACGGTCGAAGGACCTTCCCCTTCGTGGCACGGTAGAAGGTCCTTCGACTTCGCTGCGCTCCGCTCAGGAGGACACGGCGGGTGACAGCGCGAGCGTTGCCGCGATCGACTGGAACACGCCCAGCCCGTCCGCGTTGCCGAGGATCGACTCCGCGCAGCGCTCCGGGTGGGGCATCATGCCCAGGACGTTGCGGCCGGCGTTGCAGATGCCGGCGATGTTCCGCGCGGAGCCGTTCGGATTCGACTCGCTGGTCAGACGCCCTTCCGCATCGCAGTAGCGGAAGATCACCTGGCGGTTGCGCTCCAGCTCATCGAGCGTGGCGTCGTCCGCGAAGTAGTTGCCTTCGCCGTGGGCGATCGGCGTCTTGATGATCTGTCCCGCCGCGAGCTGGTTCGTGAACGGCGTGTCCGTCTCCTCGGTGCGAATGAAGACGTCGCGGCCGAGGAACCGCAGGTGTTGATTGCGCATCAGGGCGCCGGGCAGCAGTCCCACTTCCGTGAGCACCTGAAATCCGTTGCAGATGCCGAACACCAGGCCGCCCTGTTCCGCGTGGCGTTTGATGGCGCCCATGACCGGCGCGAACTTCGCCAGCGCGCCGGCGCGCAGGTAGTCGCCGTAGGCGAAGCCGCCCGGCACGATCACGCAATCCGCGCCCTTGAGGTCCGTGTCCTTGTGCCACAGCACCTCGGCCTCGGCGCCGAGCACGTCCTTCGTCACGTGCAGCGCATCGTGATCGCAGTTCGAGCCGGGGAGGACGACGACGCCGAATTTCATGAGGGAAGTTTATCAGCGGGCGGCGGTGTCCCGCCGCAGCTTCGGGCCGTGTGTGAAGTACGATGGAGTCATGGTCGATGTCGATCCGAGACAATCGCCGGAGAACAGCGATGCGCAATCCAGCCGCCGCGCCCGGGGTGTTCGTTTTTCGCTGACCTCGTCCCGCGACGAAATCATTCGACAAGAGGTCGCAGACGCACTGGCTGCAACTCCGGCAGAGCGGATGGACGCGCTGATCGCGCTGCTCGACAGCGCGTACGAGTTATGGGCAGTACGAGGGCTCGATCGTGACGAAGGACTTTGCCGATTTCCTCGAGTCACTCAACAGAGAAGGCGTGGCGTATGTAGTG
>DATLBM010000076.1:0-3972 GCA_035526885.1 Thermoanaerobaculia bacterium
TCTCGGCGGCGATCTGCATCTGCGCCAGCCCCTCGGCGAACCGGCCGCGGTGCGCCAGCGCGAGCGCGTACCACTGCCGCGCCGTGACGTAGCCGGGATTCAACCGCAACGCCTCGAGGTACGACGCCTGCGCGCGCTCCCACTGCCACAGAAAGACCTCGTGGATCGCACCCATCGACGCGTGCGCCTCGGCCAGCTCCGCATCCAGCACCAGCGCCCGCCGCGCCGCCGCTTCGGCCTTCGGCATGAGCTGCAGCGGCGGATAGAGATCGCGGCTGGCCAGCGCGATGTAGCAGTCCGCCAGTCCCGAATACGCGGGCGCATACGCCGCATCCGCATCGATGGCCGACTCGAAGAAGAAGATGGCTCGCTCGATCCCATCGGCCGTGCGCCGGTTCCAGTGATGCCGGCCCTTCAGATAGAGCTGATACGCGCCGGCGTTCTCCGTGTAGCGCTTGCGCAGACGGCGATCCGTCTCGCCGGTGATGCGCAGCTTGAGTGCGGTGACGACGTCGCGCGACAGCTCTTCTTCCACCGCGAAGATGCCGCGCATCGGCACCTGGAACTGCCGTCCCCACAACTGCGCGTCCTTCGCCAGATCGATCAGCTCGACCTGCAGGTTCACCGTGTCGCCCGCCGCGCGCACGCGTCCCGTCAACGCGGCGCGCACGCCGAGCTCGCGGCGCACGGTCTTCAGGTCGGCATCGCGATATCGAAACGACGACGCCCGTGGCGCGACGCGCAGCCCTTCGATATTGGTCAACGTGTTGATCAATGTCTCGGCGATCCCGTCCGCGAGATAGTCCAGATCCTGATGACCGGACCGGTTGGCGAACGGCAGCACGGCGATGGAGTCGATGCCGCTGCGCTCGGGCGTCTCCGTCACCGGTCCGCTGAACGCGTACCCGAAGCGATGCACGGTGCGCACGGCGGCCTTCTCGTCATCGCCGATCGCGTTCCGAATCTCTTTCACCAGGCTGGCCAGATTCGCCTCGGACACGAACGTGTCCGGCCACAGCTTCGCGAAGAGGTCCGTCTTCGACACGGGATTCGGCCGCGCCGCGAGCAGGATCTCGAGGAGTTGAAAGGCCTTCCCCGAAATGCGCACGGCTTCGCTGCCGCGCGTGAGCGTGCGCGCATCGGAGTCGAAGGTGCAGTCGCCGAACAGAACCCGCATCCCAGAATTTTCCCAGAACTCTCTCAGAGGACGTTCAAGACTCGGCGCGCGTTCGGACCGATCCTGAATTGCGAAAGGAGAAGTTCAACAATGAAGAAGATCATGAAACTCGCCGCCGCCGCGCTTTTGGTGACCGGCGCCATCGCCTGCGGAGAGCACACGGACAAGCCCGCCGACACGACCGATCAGCCGGTCGCCGTCTCCACGGACTCGTCGGCCACGACGGAAACGTCGGTGACCACCGCCCCCGCCCCCGACACGACCGCCACGCCCGACACCGCCGCACCCGCGCCGACCGATTCGTCCGCGACGACGGTGACGACGGAAACGACCTCCACCACCTCCACCCAGCACTGACCGACGTCCCGCCTCTCCCCATCGAACGATGGGGAGAGGTGTGGACTTCGCAAGCGCCAACACTCCTCTTGTGAGTGACCCCCGAAGACGCGAAAAAGCTGTTTCTCGAGCAGCTGGAGGCGATCGACCACGCCATCCGCTTCGTGTGCCGCCGCGCATCGCTGCGCGACCACGATGCCGAGGACTTCGCATCGACGGTGAAGCTGAAGCTGATCGATCACGATTACGCGGTGATCCGCAAACACGACGGCCGCTCGAGCTTCCGTGGATACATCGGTGTGGTGGTGCAGCGCCTGCTCCTCGATCACCGCAACGCGGAGTGGGGCAAATGGCACGCATCGGCGGAAGCGAAACGGATCGGCGAGCCCGCCATTACCATCGAAGCGATGCTGCATCGCGACGGCCACACGATCGAAGAGATACTGCCCACGCTCCTGCGCCGGTGGCCGGAGCTGACGCGCGAGAAGATCGACGGCATCGTTCGCGCACTGCCGCCGCGATCGGCACGGCCGCGGACCGTAGAACTCGACCTGGCCGCGGAGACGGTGGGCGACGACGCCACCACGGTGCACGATGCGGCGTTCGAGGCGGACCGCAACGCGGTCTCGCAGCGCGCGAGTGCGATCGTGCGCGAGACGATGAAGGAATTCGAAGAGCGCGACCGTCTGATCGTCCGTCTTCACTATGAAGGCATGAGCGTCGCCGACATCGCGCGCGTGCTGTGCATCGAACAGAAGCCGCTGTACCGGCGTCAGAAGCGAGCCTTGGCGCGCCTGCGCGCGCGGCTGGAGGCGGCGGGAATCGACGCGGAAGACGCCAAAGAGTGGCTGTCCTCACGCAGCGCCGACCTCGATTTCGGCTTCGACGGAGGAACTGGCGATCCGCGTCCTTCGAATGATCAGGAGGAGTCGTGACGGATCACGGCTGTCCCGACGCGGTGGTGCTGGCGGCGTTCGCCGAGGGCGCGCTCGATGTGGCGGAGCGCGTGGCGGTGGAGCATCACGTCGCGAATTGTCCGGAATGCCCGGGGGTGATCAGCGAGGTGACGCTGTTTCTCCAAGAGACGCAAGACGACGTCGCCGACGAACCGCCACCCTCGCCGCCGCGGCAGATCTGGTGGTACATCGCTGCGGCCGTCGCGGCGCTGTGCATCCCCTTCCTCGTGTGGACGGTGCAGGACCCGATGCGCGGAGTGCGCCGCATCGCGGCGCAGTTGCCCGCGCGTCCGTTCGAAGGGCGCCTGCACGATTTGCCGTATGCACCGTTCGAGGCGCCACGCGACGGCGGCGATCGCCCCAAGCTGCCCCTTGCATTGCTGCATGAGGCTCGGCGCCTCGCTGGACTCGAGCCAAACACTCGCGTCCTTCGGGCACGCGGGATCTTGGCGCTTTGTGCGCATGATCCACGCGCAGCCGTGGACGTGCTCAGACGCGCGTCCCAGGCCTCTCCTCACGAGGAGGCAGTCTGGAATGATCTCGCCGTGGCGGAGATCGCGCGCGCCGCTGTGGAGCGCGACGAACAGGCCGCGCTGACCGCGGCGCTCGACGCGGCGAACCGTGCGCTCGTACGTTCCCCCTCTTCCCGCGACGCGCAGTTCAATCGCGCGCTCGCCCTCGAGCTCCTCGGCCACCACGCGAAAGCGATCAAAGCGTGGCGCGCGTTGCTCGATCACGAGAAATCCGTCGACTGGCGCACCGAGATCACAGCCCACCTGCAACGCCTCGGTGTCGCGAACTGAGAAAACTTCAACCTCGTCCGTCTTGCCCCTCGACCGGTTAAAAAGCGCGCGCGCGAAAACACCGAGAGAGAAAGAGAGGTCCTCCAATGACGAGGAAGGCATTTTTTTTCGGCGTGGGTAACTACGGCCAATACGCTCCGCGCCTGACCGCGCCGGTGGAAGAACTGCAGCGCTGGCAGCGCCTGCTCACCGGCCGACCCTACCGATTCGGCCCCATCCGAGTGCTCGCGGACGCACAGGCGACGCGTGCGAATGTGCTCGAGGGTCTGGAGTGGCTATTGGACGGAGCGCAATCCACGGATCAGCTGATCTTCGGGTTCATCGGCCATGGTACGGTCGCACCGGGCCGCAATCCGAATGACGCCGAGCAGTCGTTGATCACGTATCCCGGGACGGGCGGACTTGCTGCCGCGGCGGTCACGGAGACGGACGTCGAAACGATCTTTCTGCGAAAACGGCCACCACTTGGAACGAACATCACGGCAATCATCGATTGCTGCTTCGCCGCGAACTACGGTGACCCCGCGCTCTTCCGCGCAAACCGCGCGCTCGACGGGGCCGCGGCGAAAGACTCTCAAACCGACGCCATCCCACTGTTCGTCCCGACGATCGCCTCCGGGCGCGGACCGGTCGCCAACGTTCTCGGCACCGGCAGACAGCTCGTCCGTTTCGGTGCGTTCGCGGATCGCGCGCAACAGGC
>DATLBM010000077.1:0-10163 GCA_035526885.1 Thermoanaerobaculia bacterium
CCGTCGCGCGGATGGTGATGGTGATGGAGTCGAGAGCACCCGCTGCCGACGTCGTGGCCGCGATGGCGATACGGTCGACGGCGGCGCCGGCCAGGGCGAACTCGTCTTCGCCGTAGGCGCCTTCGATGACCGCGCGCAAAACCACTTCGCCGCGCGAGTTGAGGATCGCCTGCAGGTTGCCTGCGGCCGCTTCGTCGAAGACCGGGAAGAGCGCGCCGTCCGGAGTGATGACGGCGAGCGGGTCGTCGTAGGCGTTGCCGCCGTGGATGTATTCGCGGATGAGTGAGCCATCCGCCGCGTAGATCGCGGCGAGACGGTCGGTGATGACGTCCCAGACTAATGTCGTGTCCGCGGGGAGTGCGTCCGATGCGAGAACGGCCGGACGATCTTCGAGCTTCCAGTTCGGAGCCGTCCCGTATTCGGCGCGGCGGCCGACGAGCCGTCCGTTCGCCGAGTAGTCGTAGAGGATGCGGCGGCCGCCGGCGGCGATCTCCGTAGCCGAGATCAAACGCCCGCGCGCGTCGAACTCGTACGTGAAGCGTCCATCGCGGACGCGTTCCGCGCCGTTGCCGTACGAAAACGTACGCGTCTCATTGCCGCGCGTCATCGTGGCGATCTTGTGTCCCGGCGACTCCGTGAACGTCATCGATGGCAGAGCCGCCGCTTCGTCCGGGCGTTGCAAGGTCAGGCGGAAATCCGCCGCGTTCACCTGCTCGACCGAAGAGGCCGCGCCGCTCTCGCGCGCGGATTTGCTCGTCTCGAGGCGGGCGCGATCGTCGTAGGTATATTCGTTCGCGCGGGCGCCGCCGGAGACGCCGAGGAGTTGCGCGCGTTTGATCTGTACACCTTCGTGCTCGATGTGCGAGCCCGCCACGACCACGCCGCCGACGGTTACGGTCATGTCGTCGAGCTGTCCCGTCGATTCGTTGTAGCCGTATGCGCGCACGATCGACGCCGTGCCCGTGCGCACCGTGCGCGAGCTCGGGCGCCCCGCGGCGCGGTAGTCCGCGGACATCAGCAGCGCCCCGCCCCGAGTGATCGCCGCCACGTCGCCCTCGGCGTCGTAACTTTCTTCGACGCGCGTGGGTGAAGGGGCGGACGGCGCCGCCGGGACAGTCCACGACTTGCGCTCGCCGAGTGAATTCCAGTCGTGGGACTGGACAAACTCGTCGCGCACCGTGGCGGTGGTGAAGCCGGAGTGATCGGCGTAGCGCTTCTGGCGCGTGCGCCGCGGGCGGTGCTCGAGATCGTAGTCCTCGAACGAGAGCTCCGCGTCCTTCGAGCGCCACTTCGCCAGATCGCCCGCGGCGTTGTACTCGAATCTCTCCAGCGCTTCCGTGGCGCTGCGCAGCTCTTCGACCTGTCCCTTGGCGTTGTATTGATAGAGCAGCTTCCGTCCTTCACGGTCGGTGTGCGAGAAAAGTCGCGCCCCGTCCCAGATGAATGACTCCGTAGTACCGTCGGGCCAGGTGCGGGAGATGGGACGCCCGATGCGATCGTTGAGGCTTGTGGTCGGCGGATCGAGCGGATCGCGATACTCGGTGGCGGCGCCGATCGCATCGTACTGATGCTTGAACGTCGCGCCCGGCTTCTGCTCCTCGGTCACCGCACCGCGCGCGTCGTACTCGTAGCGATGGCGCGCCGACTCCGCGCGCTCCGGACGCAGGGCGCTGGTGAGGTTCGAGTCCTGATCGAACGTCTGCTGCCACTGCAGCGGCCCGACGCTCTCTTCGATCACGTTCGCCAGCGTGTCGTACTTGTTCGAGATGACGACCGGCGCGGCGCTTCCCTTCTCCGCGATCTGCGCCTGCGCGATGAGCGCGCCCGAGTAACTCGACGCGCTCACGCTGGACAGCGGCGTGGATGCGGAGAGCAGGCGTCCGGCCTCATCGAAGCGGCGCCGCGCGAAGCGATCTGCCGTCGCGGCGTAGGTGGTCCGGCCCGCACCGTCCCACTGCAGCGTGGAGGTGCGTGATTGCGTGGCGTCGACTCTCGTCGTGAGCGACTGCAGGCGTCCCGCGGCGGTGAACGTCGCGTCGGATTGCGAGGTGATGGTGCCGTCGGAGGCGCGCTCGCGGATGACTTTCGGGTTCGAGAGCGCGTCCAGCTCCTGCTCGGTGCGCGTGCCATCGGGATTCAGCGTGGCCACCGCGCGGCCGTGCACGTCGAACGCGCTGGCGGTGGCGACGTGCGAGTCGCTCGAGTAGACCAGGTTTCCGGCGATGTCGTACGCGTAGTGCTCCACGATGTTGCTGCTGCCGGTGACCGTGGTTCGTGTGGCGACGCGCCCGAGGCCGTCGAGTTGTTCGATGATCTCCGCGCCGCCCGGCAGCGTGCGCGTCATGCGGCGGTTGGCGAGGTCGTAGGCGACCTTCGTTTCCGCGAAAGACGCCGCTCCGCCGATGGCCACGTTGTCCATCGAGGAGCTGACCACGCGGCCCAGCGTGTCGTACGCGAATTCTTCGGTGACCCAGTGGTCGCTCTGCCAGCGGCGCATGCGTTTCACGCGGCCGTTGGCGTCGTACTCGGTCTCCCCTTTCAGCTCGAGCGACGGGCCGGTGGTGACGGAGCTCTTCGGGCGCAGCCACTCGTCGAGATTGGTCAACGTCTTGACGTTCCGATCGACATCCGTGATCTCGATGCGATCGGGCGACGGGTAGCCGATCTTCGACACGAGGCCACCGCGATCGATCGCGCGAAGCTCGCCGCGCGCGAACCACGGCAGCGCGCCGTTGTCCCAACTGAAGGTGGCCGCGGCGCCTTTGCCCTGCGTGTCCGTGCCGCCGGTGCTGGCGACGTTGATCACGCGGCCGAAGGCGTCGACTCTCTGCGATTCCGTCACGGCGTCGTTGGTGGCGGAGTCTTCGAGCTGGTTGATGCGCGGTACCGCGAACTGCAGCGACGACGGCGTGCCGCCTTCTTCGGCCGCCGCGATGCTGCTGATGCTGTTCTTCTTGTAGCCGAAGGTCCGCGTAATGGTCTTGCCCGCGTCCGTGAGCGCCTCGGTAGCGGAGGACTGCAGCACGCGTCCCGGCGCGCTGTTCGCGTTCGCATACGTGAAGGTCGTCTTGCGCACGCCCGCCAGCGTCGCGGTCTTGATCGCGCCGTCTTCGAACGTGAACGAGAACGTGCGGGTGACCGGCGCGCGCGACGGCGACGGCGAGAGCGAAGCCGGCAGTTGTCCGAACGCGAACGTGCTCGTATCCACAGCGACTTCTTCGAGCTGCGTCACGTGCGGCCGGTCCGAAAAATAGTCCGATGGAGCGGTGGTGAGTGTGTATCGACGCTCCTGTCCCAGCGCGTCGTGGACCGTGGCGGCGTTCGCCGAGTACGTGAACGCCGCCGACTCACCGGTGGCCCACTTTTCCGAGGCCACGCGCTCGTTCTGATAGGTGAAGGTCACGCGCTTGACGCCTTTGAGATCGCTGATGGAGCTCAGCCGGTTCGCGTCGTAGGTGTACGCGATCGACGGCGTGACGTTGTCCGTGTTCGACACCGCGGGCAGCGTCACCGCCTTCAGCGTCGCGCCGTCCGCTGTGTAGGTCACGGTGCGGCCGCGCATGTCGCTGATCGATCGCAATCGTCCGTCCGCGTGCGCGAGCAGCGACTCGCGTCCGACGGGATCGATGATCTTCTGCAGCAGTCCGTCCTGGCCGTAGAGGTAGCGAATGACGTTGCCTTTGTCGGTGGCGTGCGCACTCGGCGCGAACTCGTCGGTCTCGAATGCGATGCGGCCCAGCGAGTCGAACTGCGTGAGGCGTCCGCTCTGCGTCGCGAGGAGCCAGCCGCGATCATTGCGCGAGAGGCCGAGGTAGAGACCGCTCGGCGCGACGAACCCGCCGGCGCCGTTGGAGCGGAAGCGCCACACCTCGCCTGCTCCGTCGCGGTACTCGACGTCGCCGTCCGGCAGGGCGCGCACGCGGCGATAGATCGACGAGTCCCAGCCGTTGCCCAGCGGCGTGCCGCCGATCGTGCGCGAGCGATAGGTCCGATCGAAGACGACGTTCCAGCCCGCGCGGCCGCCGGCGTCGAGGTCGACGAATGACGTCTCCAGCTCGCCGGAGTGCAGGTACGTCGTCTCCTGCAACATGCCGCCGGCGACGGCGGGACTCTGCGCCGCGACCAGCACCTGCGGCGCGCGAATGGTGTCGGCCATGACGGTGGCGAAGCGCGCGGTCAGGCGGTCGTTCTGCGCGAGCCACGCGTACGGCGACGACGCGTCGAAGTTCGGGCGCGCCTTCAGCAGGCGGCCGTTGGTGAAGATCTCGACGACGTCGTTCTTCCCCTGCAGGCTGGCGGGGCGATAGCACGCGTAGCAGCCTTCCTTGGCGCGGTCGGCGTTCGCGGGCCAGGTGTACGACTCGCTGGCGCGCGGGTCCGCGATGGCCACGACCCAGGGCGAGATCCACTTGTTGAAGCCGCGCTGGTGACGCAGCGACGTCATCGAGGCCGGCACGGTGCGCTGCATCGTGAGGGTCGCGTGCGCGCGCGGCCAGCCGCTCTGCGTGTCTTCCGTCTTCGCGCCGGGCACGCGCTCGCTCTCGACGCTGAGCGCGAAGGTCGCGGACTGATCGAGGCCGCCCGGCAGCGAGACTTCGAAGCGGAACGCGCCGAGCGAGGCGTCGACGTTCGGCGGCGGGGCGATGCCGAGGGGGACGACGCCACCGATCTCGGCGAGGCCGCGCGAGGTCTGGGCCTTGATGAGGATGCGCGGATCGACGGCACTGATTACGTTTGTAGTCTTTTCCAGCAGCTTGCCGGCGAAGACGAAGCCCGTGTCGGGATCGATGACCGGCGCCAGCGTGCCGCTCGCGAGCGGCTCCTTCGAGCGCCACACGATGCGCGGATCGGGGATCTCGGGGTCCTTTTCGAGAATCGAGCGCACGGTCGGGAACAACTGGTCGGGCGCGGTGATCCAGCGCTCGTCGATGCGCGAGAGATCGACGAGCATCACGTAGCCGTCGCGGTCCGTGACCGTGGCCAGGCTGGTGCGCGGGATGGTGCGGACGGCGAACGCGCCGTGCGGAATCCAGATCACGTCGACGAGGTGATCGTCATGCAGCGGCGGTGCGCCGGCGATGGTCTGTGCGGGTGCGTCGCCGCCGATCTCGACGACGAGCAGGCCGTACTCGTTCGCGGGGACGAGCATGTAGTCGCGCTGCACGCGCGTGCCGGCGGGCGAGCCGCGCTGGCCGATGTCGATCGTGCCCGGGCCGCTCGCGGGCGTGACCACGGCGTTGTCCTGCGCTTCGAGGATCCACGAGTACGGCGCGGCGGCGCTGAAGCGCTCGAAGGGCGGCGCGCCCGTTTTCGCGGCGAACAGCTCGCGCAGTTTGGCCAGGCGCGGGTGATCGTGCGACGGGAAGGCGTTGCGGAAGACGAGACCCGTGCCGGAGAGGCGCTCGTCGCAGCGCGCGTTGTCCGGCGGCAGCGAGGCTTGCAGTTCGTTCGCGGGCGGGTGGATGCGCAGGTCGAGGACGCCGCGATGCGGATCGAGAGCGAAGACGTCGACGTCGCTCGATCCCGGCACGGTGTGCAGCGTGGCGTCGGGCGTGAATTCGAGATCGGGAATGGCGTAGTCCGCGACGCTCGTGCATTGCCCGTCGACTCTGCCGCTGGTGAGGCGCACGAGCTCGCGCATCGTTGCGTACGCGGGCGGCTTCACCGGCGCGTCGTTGGACTCGACGGCGTTGAGATCGAGCACCGCGATGCCGTAGCCGAGGAGGGAAACCACGCCGTAAGTCATCTCGTTGTAGACCACGCGGAACCGATCGTTCGCGCGGCCGACGATGCCCGTGATCTTCGCGGGCTGGCCATACATCGCGTCGGCGCTCCAGCGCATGTCGAGCGTCGTGTTCTCGACCGTGACGCGCTGCATCGCGTACGGCATCGCGCCGTTGAACGGACTCTCGAAGCGCAGCTCTTCGAGGTCGCCGACCGTTTGCACGACCGTCGCGCCGCCGACGCTCTTGAATTTGTCGCGGCTGTCGTACTTGACGTCACGGTCCTGCACCAGCACCTGCAGCTTCCGCGGAACCGCCTCCGGGCGATCGCTGGCGATGACGCGGCTGGCGATGTTCAGCGCCGCGGCGGTGCCGGGGTTGAAGGAGACGCTCGCGCCCGACTTGTTGTGCACCGCGCCGCCGCCGGCGAGGAAGTCTTCGAGGCGGAACGAGTGCACGACGCCCATCATCGAGGTCATGCCCGTGGCGAAGACGCGGCCGTGCGCGTCGGTGGCCAGTGCCCAGTACGACGTGACGTCGCCCGGCGCGCTGCCGATCGGTTTCACGTCGACGGGATTGGCGACGTCGAACGCGACGATGCCGCCGTCCATCGCGCTGACGAAGAGCACGTTGCCGTTCAGGGCCTGATCGCGGATCGCGCCCGCGGCCAGATCGAACGAGGCCACTCTTCCCTGCGGCTCGCGCACTTTGAATTCGAGATAGAGCGGCTCGCTCAGCGGCGCGCCGGCGTTGCCGTTTGCGTCGCGCGTCTGGCCGATGCGCAGGCCGCTGGCGTCGGCGAGATCGGGCGCGATCTCCAGGCGATAGGTTCTGCCGCGCTGCAGCGATGCGGGGAGATCGAAGACCACGCGGCGGCCGCCGGAGTCGAGGCGCGCGTCCACCGGAATGCTTGCGCCGTCGAGCGTGAGCCGGAATGCCGCGGTGCCGGTGACGGGCTCGCTGAACGCGAGCGTGAGCGGCGCGTGCGGATCGACGTCCACTTCGCCGATCAGGAGGACGATGCGATCGCCCACCTCGCCGCCCACTTTCAGTCCGCCGGCGCGGCTCGGATCGAAGTGGCTGTTGCTGACGTTGAGCATCGACACGGCGCGCGCGGCATCGAGCGTGGTGGTGGCGGTGATGACGCCGTTCTCCAGCTTCACGCGGAAGTCGCGAACGGATTCGAGGTCGACGTCTTTCGCGACGACGTCCACAAGCTCGATGCGGAACGGCGAGCCGGTGATCGGATAAGGACCTTCGCGATCGCGGGCGGGTGTCGGCAGCTTGACGACCGTGCCCGGATCGCCGATGGCGATGGGGTCGTAGACCCTGGCGAAGCTTTCCAGTCCCGTCGACGCATCGACGCCGACGATCTGGAACTGCCTGCCCATCACGACCGGGATGGCGATCCTGCCGCGCGCTTCGCTCAGATAGAAATGCGCCGCGTAGAGCGACTCCAGCGTGTCCCAGAAGAGGTCGTAGCCTTCCTGGAAGACGTCGAGGATGCCGAAGCCGATCGCGCCGGCGGAGGCTTTGAAGTCGACCATGGCGAAGACGCCGCTGCGCTGGATGCCGAGGAGATATTCGCGAAGCTCCGGGCCGGTGATGGCGGCGTTGGTGGCGATGCGTCGCGCGTTGTTCGTGGATGCGACGCCGGTGCGGAAGCGATCGCCGCTGGCGTACGCGAGGTCCACGATCATCACGCGCGGGCCGCGAATGGAGTCGCCGAGGTAGCCGGCGTACCAGGTGCGATTCGTCGTGTCGACGCCGTTGGGAACGGGCAGATCGAGATCGATCCGCTTCCTGGCGATGCCGTCAAAACGCAATTCGACGGCGGCGCCGAAGCCGAGCTGCTGATCGAAGCCCGGCACCGTTGCGAACGCGGATTGCTGCGCGCGCGTGACGGTGATCGGTGTCGGCACGTCGAACGCGCCGGCGGGCACCGTCACGCGAATGCCGTCCGCGCTGAGGAATGTCGTGTCGCGATCCGGCGGCGCGATGAAGGTGCGCAGATCGTCGGATGCGAACGGCGTCAGCGGAACGACGGCGATGATGCCGCGGCTCACGGCGTCGATGACCTCGAGGTCGATGAGATCAGACGTGGTGATGCGATCCACGCCGCCGCCGGCGATGAACGAGAACGAGCCGTCGGCGGCGACGGTGGCCTGGTAGCGCGTCTCGAAATCGGTGCCGCGGCGCACGGCCACGGCCTGGGATCCCGAGGGCAGGGACGCGGCGGTGCCGTAGATCCGCGAGCGGCCGTCCGCGTCGGGCATGGAGATGCGGATCAGCTCCGGCCGCACCGTGCCATTCGACGGAATCGCGGACGTGCGGAACGACTTCACCACCGTTCTGCCGAACGGCGCGCCGTTGACGCCACGAATCGTGGGCGCGATGGTGATCGAGTACTGCGTCGCGGCTTTCAGCGCCTGGCCCGCGTTGAACGTGACGTTGTTGCCCGCGGCGCTGACGGTGCCGGCGAGGTTGCTCACGGTGATGCCGCCGGCGACGCTGGACGGATCGATGGGCGCGTCGAACTCCGCGCGCACGACGAGCGCGGAGGCGGGCGCGAGCTCGCCGCCGTCGGGCGTGACGCTGCGCAGGTTCGGCGGCTGCGCGGCGAGGAGGAGCGTGCCGAAGTCGACGAAGGCGTTCGCGTCCGGTGATGCGCTTGCGGTAGCCGGCGCGCCGTCGCCGGTCTGCGGCGTGCGCGCGACGAGCGTGAACGGCGCCGCGGGTTTCGCGGGCACGGGCAGCACGAAGAGGCCCGCGCGCGTGGTGATGCTGGGGACGCCGAGTGCCGGCGTGCTCACGCGGGCGTCGGCAACGGCGAGGTTCGTCGCGCCCGCGCGCACGATGCCGAAGGCGTACGCGATGGGCGCGTCGGCGACGAGGATCACGTAGCGGCCGTCGCGCACGATGCCGTCGAGCGGGAGCTGCGTCGAGTCGATCGTTCGCGTGGTGAACAGCGATCCTTCCGCGGCGCCGGCGATGGCCACCAGCTGCAGGGCCACGCCGTACCCGGTCTGCGATCGCACTTCCGCAACGATCACCTGTTTGCCGCTCGCGTTCGGAACGTCGAACGTGGCGCGCGCGGGGATGAGCAGCGACGGAGCGACGTCGCTCACGCCGTCGACCGGCGCCGCCGGCGTCGCGCGCGTCAACGTGAGCGTGAAGCCGCCGGCGATGCGGAAGCCGGCAACGGTGCCGAGCGCGGACAGCTCGGCGTCGGGGATCGAGGCGGTCGATGCGTGCAGCGGCTCCTGCGCGGCGCCGCTCGGCACGTCGATGGTGACGCGGCCGTCGCCGGGGATGCGGCCGCCTTCGGTGCCGAGGAGCGTGCCGCGGTCGAGGCGGCCGGGATACTCGACGAAGCGCACGTGCTCGACGCCGTCGCGCAGCGTGACCGTCGCGGCCTGCGGCGTCGGCGCGAGGTGGAAGCCGGCGGCGGCGGTGTCGCCGGCGAGAGTGCGGTAGAGCAGCAGGTCGGCGGCGAACGGCGCATCGACGAGCACGCGGCCGTCGGCGAGGTTCAGCTGCTCGTCGATGGTGGCCTGCACGGCAGTACCGCTGGGATAGACCTGCGTCGCGCCTTCGGTGACGAGCGTGGCCACCGCGCGGCCGTTGGGCAGAATCGCGCGCGGCTCGAGCGTGAAGGCGCGGCTGGTGAGCGCGCACTGCGCGCGCTGCTCGATGCACGGATCGATGACGCCCTGCAGCGCGGCGCCACTCGCCGGCGCGGGCGGATGCGCGAGATGCGCGGCGGCATCGGGATAGACGATCGCGTAGTGGCCGTCGCTGGGGATGTCCGCGATCACCTTGCCGTCGGTGGGAACGGTTGCAGCCATGAGCACGCGCCATTCGTCGCGCTGCTCGTCGTAGCGGACGACCGAAAGCGTGCGCGGCGTGGAGCCGGTGTGGAACGTGAGCTTCGCGCCGGGCTGTACGCCGAGGACTTCGGCGGAGGCGAGCGGCGACCATCCCAGCGGAAGGAGTCCGGCCAGCGACTGCGCGCCGATCGCGGTGACGCTCGCGCCGTTCGTGAGCTCCACTTTCGTCGTGACTGATGTGTCCGCGCCGCTGGTGGGCGTCGTGCCGCGGCGCGTGAGGCGGATGTCGATGGGCACGACACCTGCGCCGGTCGGGACGACCACCTGGCGCCACGCCGGCGTGTAGCCGTCGGCGGTGACGGCGATCGTGTACGCGCCTTCACTCAGCGCGCGCGAGTAGCGTCCGCGCTCGTTCGTGATCGTGGCCGCGGAGTCGATGACCACGTTCGCGCCGGCGAGCGGGCGGCCGTTCGTCGCGTCGTAGACCGCGCCGGTGACGTAGCCCTTGCCGCGCTCCTGCGTCGCCGTCTCGTACGCGAATGACTGCGTGTAGCCGGTGGCGAGAGTCGCGCCGGCCAGATCTTTCACGGACTGTTTGACGGTGAGCGTG
>DATLBM010000078.1:0-7121 GCA_035526885.1 Thermoanaerobaculia bacterium
CTCGCCGCCGCTCACGCGCTGGTCCACTTCGTCGAGCACGTTGCGCGGCGCGATGATCCTCGCGCCCGTGCGCGCCTTCAGCGGCACGGCGGCGGGCGCGTGATCGAGGTGGCGGTGTGTGATGAGGATCGTGTTCAGGCGCGGCATCGCTTCGAGAATCTTTTCGATGTGCGAGGCGACGTCGGGACCCGGATCGAGCACGCACGTTTCGCCGATCAGGTACGTCTGCGTGCCGTCGAGCGTGAACGGTCCCGGGTTCGGCGCGGTGATGGAGCGGATGTTCATCGCAGCGCCGGCTTGCCGTCGATCAGCACGGGCTCGATCGGCTCGATGGTCGCGCCGCGGCGCGATTCGATCAACGCATCGATGGAGGCGAAGCCGGTCAGCGTCTCGAGATTCTTGATCGTCGGCAGCACCATCTTCAGATCGCGTCTCGCCAGCGCCTCGGCCGGCGCGATCCATAAGTGCTCGACGATTTCGCGTCCGTCGATCACGACCTCGACGTCGCGTGGGACGGAAGCGAGAAAGAACCACGTGTCGAAACGCTTCGGCAGTCCAACCGGCGTGATCCAGCGCGAGGTGGCCACGAGCGCCGCGGGATCGACGACGATGCCCGCTTCTTCGCGAGCCTCGCGCGCCGCGGCCTGCTGCGGCGTTTCATCGCCGTCCGCGGTGCCGCCGGGGAACACCCACGCGCTGGGCATGAACGACGCGGCCGCATTGCGGCGCAGCATCAGCACTTCCAGCGGCGCATCGCGCAGCACGATCACCGAGGCGGCGGGAAGGGGTGTCAACAGCGTCCCTGCCATCCCACCCACTCCTCGCCGTCCGGTCCGCGCTCCTTCTTCCAGATCGGAACCGTCTCCTTGATGCGATCGATCATCATGCGGCAGGCCTCGAACGCTTCTCTGCGATGCGGAGACGCGGCCACGATGGCGATCGACGACTCTCCCACGACGAGCTGTCCCAGGCGGTGCACGACCGCCAGTGCGACGTCGGGGTATTGCGACTCGATGTCGCGCACGATGAGCTCCATCTCTTTTTCCGCCATGGGGCGGTAGGCGTCGTACAAGATCGACTGCACCGCTTTGCCATCGTGATGATTGCGCACCACGCCTTCGAAGAGCACGTACGCGCCGTCGGACTCGCGCATGACGCGTTGCACGAGCGCGTGCGGATCGATGACTTCGTCGGTGAGGTACGGCATCAGCCGCCTGCCACGGGTGGGATGAATGCGAGCTCGTCGCCGTCGCGCAGGACGGTTTCCGGCGCGGCATAGGTTTCGTTGATGGCGATCATCGGCGGCTGCGTGTAGTCGGTGAGCTTCGCGTACTGCGCGCGCAGCGACTGCCACACGTCGCGCGCGGTGGTGCCTTCGCTGAGCGCGAGCTCGCGCGCGTCGGCGCCGGCGATGTCGCGCAGCACGGCGAAGAAGAGCAGTCGCACCTTCATGGTTCGCATTTTATGATGTGCGTCTCCATGTTCACGCCGGAGACCATCGTTGCGGACGCGCTCGCCCAGCACCCCAAGGTGCGCTGGGTCTTCGCCGCCTACCACCTCGGCCACTGCTCAGGCTGCGGCCGCGCGGTGGAGGAGACGCTGAGCGAGGTGGCCGAGGGGTACCGGATCTCGCTCGAGGAGTTGCTGCGGGACTTGAATTCGCTGGCCGTCTGAGCCCTGTCGAATGTCAGATTTGCAACGCTCTCGACCGGAGTGGAAAAACTTTCCTCCGAATTTAGCCGCCCGATTCAAGAGATTTTTTTCACAAGTGACGGCCGCATGTCGCTTGATTGCTGAAGTTATGACGGTTGCGGCCGCCGAAACGATCTGTTTTGGGACGATGTCGACCGATTTGCTCCGAGTTGGCCCAAGCCATGCAAAAGAGGCGAGCACGATGAAGAAGGTTTCGAAATGGACCTCGAAACCGCACTTGCGCGGGTCCCATCCCCTTTGCCTGCGCCAAGTGGCTGCTGCGGGCTCCCTCCTTGACTATTGGACCGATTTTGGACGATTACTCACTTAGCTTCCTTGAACCCCACCAACTAGCCGCAGCAGTCCAGCTCTGATGTACCACAACGGACCCGAAAGGGTCCGTTAGTGCTTTTGGGGGCTCGCGCGGCTCGCCGGGCCCAACGGGCGAAGTCGAAAGGTCAAAGGGGCGGCGCCGCACTTTCACCTTTGACCTTTTCGCTTTAACCTCCGCGCCGTGCCCAAATCGAAACGCCCCTCGCTGTTCATCATCGACGGCTCGAACAACGTCTATCGCTCCTACTACGCCATCCGCAACCTGACGAACTCGGCCGGCTTCTCCACCAACGCCGTGTACGGCTTCGTGACCACGCTGCGGAAGCTGCTCAAGGACCACGATCCGGACTGCATCGCCGTCGCCTTCGACGAGGGCCGCGAGACCACCCGCACCACGCAGTTCGCCGACTACAAGAAAGACCGCAAGCCGATGCCCGACGACCTCGTCGTGCAGATCCCGTTCGTCTACGAAGTGCTGGAAGGCTTCCGCATCCCGGTCATCCGTTCCATCGAATGGGAAGCCGATGACTTCATCGGCTCCCTCGCGTGTACGGCTCGCGACCGCGGCTACGACGTGGTCATCGCCACCAGCGACAAGGACTTTTTCCAGCTCGTCGGCGACGGCATCCGTCTCTACCACACCGGCCGCGAGACGCTGTACGACGCCAAAGGCGTCGAGGACGCCTTCGGCCTGCCGCCGGAGAAAGTCGTCGACGTGATGGCCATCTGGGGCGACGCCATCGACAACATCCCCGGCGTCCCCGGCATCGGCGAGAAAGGCGCGAAGGGCCTGATCCAGCAGTTCGGCTCCCTCGACGCGATCTACGAAAACCTCGAGCAGGTCCCCAAGCCCGCCATGCGCAAGAAGCTCGAGGAGAACAAGGACAAGGCCTTCCTCTCGCGCGACCTGGCGCGCATCAAGTGCGATCTCGACCTGGAGATCGACTTCGAGACGCTGAAGCGCACCGATCCCGATCGCCCGAAGCTGCACGACGTCTTCTCGCGATTGGAGTTCGCGTCGCTGATGCAGGAGTTCCTGCCCCAGGCGCCGCCGACGCAGAAAGACTTCCGGATCGCGGCTTCTGCGGACGAGATCCGCGATTTCATCAAAGGCCACGACGCGATCACGGTCTGGCTGGAGCCCGAGACCATCGACGGCTTCGACGCGCCGATGGCCGCATCGCTCTCCGTCCAGCCTTCCGAGTCGCTGCTCGTCCCCATTCGCCCGAACCTCGGCGGCACTCCCGAGTTGCACGACGCGCTGCGCGAGCTCTTCGCCAGCGACCGCCTCTTCGTTACCTACGACGCCAAAGCGCAGACGCGACGTCTCCGCGCCCTCGGCTGGCCCGTGCCGCCGCGGTGGGACGACGTCATGCTCACGTCGTACGTCATCAATCCCGGCCTGCCGTCGCACGCGCTGCCGAACATCGCCCGCGATCGTCTGAAGCAGGACATCAGCTCGCGCAAGGACGTGCAGAAGACCGCGCCGCTCTTCGAGCTCGATCACGAGATCGGCGCCTCGCCGCTGGGCTCGTATCAGCAGTACCTCGGCGAGAAATCGGAAGTGATCGTCGCTCTGCGCGACGTGCTCGGTCCCGAGCTGCGCAAGGATCCCGCGCTCCTCGACGTCTACGAGCGCATCGAGATGCCGCTCTATCCCGTGCTGGCCAATCTCGAAGAGCGCGGCATCCGCATCGACGTCGGCCTGCTGCACACGATGGCCAACACCATGGGCGCGCAGATCGCCGATCTCGAGCAGCGCGTGTACAAAGAAGCGGGCACGGAGTTCAACATCAACTCGCCGATGCAGCTCGGGCACGTGCTCTTCGAGAAGCTGCAATACCCGGTCATCAAGAAAACGAAGACGACCAAGAGCTGGTCCACATCGGTGGAAGTGCTCGAGGAGCTCGCGCAGCACGGCTACGCGGTGCCGCAGCTCATCCTCCAGCATCGCGAGCTGCACAAACTGAAGGGAACGTACGTCGACGCGCTGCCGCTGCTCGTCGCCGCGGACGGACGCGTGCACACGACGTTCAACCAGGCCGTGGCGGCGACGGGACGCCTGTCGTCATCCGATCCGAATCTGCAGAACATCCCCATCCGCACGCAGACCGGACGCGAGATCCGCAAGGCCTTCATCGCCGACGAAGGCTGGGTGCTGCTGTCCGCGGACTACTCGCAGGTCGAGCTGCGCATCCTCGCGCACATCTCGCAGGACGAGTCGCTGATCGAGACCTTCCAGCGCGGCGCGGACATCCATCGCGCCACCGCCTCGAAGATGTTCAACATCCCGCCCGATGACCTGACCGCCGAGCAGCGCCGCGCCGCGAAGGTCATCAACTTCGGCGTGCTGTACGGGATGTCCGCATTCCGTTTGTCGAACGAGCTCGGAATCAGCGGGCAGCAGGCCAAGGACTGGATCGAGGCGTACTTCAATCGCTACCCGAAGATTCAGGAGTATCTCGACCGCACCTTGGTCGAGGCGCGGCAGACGGGAAAGGTGACGACGCTGTTCGGGCGCGTGCGCTACATCCCCGAGATCCACAACCGCTCGTTCACGGTGCGCGGCAACGCCGAGCGCATGGCCACGAACGCGCCCATCCAGGGCACGGCCGCGGACATCCTCAAGATGGCCATGATCGAACTGGAGCGCCGCCTCGCCGAGCACGAATCCGGCGCGCGCATGCTGCTGACGGTGCACGACGAGATCGTGATCGAGGCGCCGGAAACGAGCGCGGCCGAAGTGGCGGGGATCGTGAAAGAGACGATGGAGAACGTCTTCCCGCTGTCGGTGCCGCTGGCCGTCGATGCGCACTGGGGAAAGAGCTGGTACGACGCCAAAGAGTGAAGCGCTTTCTCGTTCTCCTGATCGTTTGCATCGCATGCAAACCCGCCCCCCCGCCGCCGAAGAAGACCGCGGCCGCGGGTCCGCAGGTGCGCGCGACGGTGGTCACCATCCGTACGACGGTGGACAAGCGCACCATCGATCAGGCTCTGGTCATTGCCGAAGGGCGCGCGCGCTTCACCGCCGAGAACGACACGTGGCGCCTCTTCGACACGAAAAAGAACACGGTCACGTTCGTCGACGACGTGGAGAAGACGATTCGCACCGAGCCGCTGGCGGCGATCCTCGCCAGACGCAGCACGACCAACGCGGTCACGATTCCGCTCGAGCTCTCGCCCGCGCGGTTCGTGCGCATGAATGACACGAAGCAACTGCAGGGCACCACCGCGCGCGCGGCCGTGATCGAGTCGGGCGCGTATCGCCGCGAGTTGTGGCTGGCCGAGCATCCGTCGATTCCGCGCGGCCTCTTCGCGATGATGCACGTCAGCGAAAAGCAGTCTTCCCCGCTCGCGCCGATGATGAAGGCCGTCGACGCCGCCCTGGCCACCGAGCGCGGGTTCCCTCTCCTCGACCGCGCCACCCTCGGCAATGACGTGATCATCGAGCGCGCCGTCACCGCGATCGCACAGCGCGACGTGCCCGAATCCGTGATCGTTCTACCGAAAGGCTACAAGGACGTCACGCCCGCACCGGTGGCCCGCAATCCGCAGCGCTGACTCCGCATGGAGCCACCGCAGAGAGACTGGCAGAAGGAGCGCGGCGGCCGCATCGATCCGCTCATCGATCCCGAGCCGCCGATGGACAACGATGAGCGCATCGACCAGGCCATCGCGGAGTCGTTTCCCGCGAGCGATCCGCCGAGCTACAACAGCGGCGTGGATTGACCGCGCGTGTCATCCTGAAGCCGCGAAGACGGCGAAGGACCTTCCAACGCGCCACAGGGAAGGTCCTTCGCCGTCTTCGCGACTCAGGATGACACGAGAACTCACAGCACCATTCGCGAATCGCCCACGCGCTTCGTCGCGCCTTCCCTGTCGAAATACTCGAGCAGCGGAATGGCCACCTTCCGCGAGATTCCGAACAGGTCCTTGAACTGCCCGACGTCGATGGTCTGGCCTTTCTTCGCGGCCAGCTTCTCGCGTGCCGAAGCCACGACGTCGCGATGCAGGTAGACGCCTTCGGCGAGGCGCACCAGCGTGCCCTGCTTCACGAGAAACCCGATCACGCCTTCGATCACTTTCGGCCGCTGATGGATCGTCTTGATGAGCTCCGAGGTGGCGGGCGTCTGCAGTCCGGCCTCTGCGTAACGAAGCTCGATCGCGCGCGCGAGCTCGCCCTCGGCTCCGCCCAGCGTTTTGGAGCGGCCGGGGATGTCCAGCGCGTCGCCCTGCACGATGGCGATGTTCTCCTTCGCCAGATCGTGCAGCAGGAAATTCACCGGCGCGCCGTGGGGGACGAGCTTCTGCACGAACTCGCCCTTCGGCACGCTCACCGCCATCTTGTTGTCCTTGAAGTAGCCGGTCATGAAGTCCATGGCCCTGCGGCGGAAGTCCGCGAGCACGTCGTTGTGCAGAAACGTGCTGCCGGTCTTCGCGGTGTTCGCGACGTTGCGCAGTTCTTTGACGAGCGACTCCGCGCGGATGCCGGTGCGCGCCTGCAACTCGTCGATGGTCACGCCGCGCAGGCCCTGCAGCTTCGCGATCAACTCCACGCGCTGCGCCAGAGATCCCGTCGCCAGCGTTTCGAGAATCTCGGCGCGCGTGCCGCGACTGAGCTTCGCGAGATGCGCGTCGAGGATCACGCCGCCGCCGATCGTGAACGCGGGTGAGTAGCGGCGGATGACGAAGCGATCGCCCGCAACCGCAATCACCGGCGACTCCAATCGGATCTGAGCAAACGCACTGCTGCCGGGACGCAGCTCGCCTTCCGTGTCGTCGACGAAGCGGATCGTGCCCAGGAGCTCCGCGGAGAGGTGATGAAAGCGGATGCGCGTCTGCTCCTTGAGCGGCTTCGCGTCCGGCAGCAGATCGAGATGGACGGTGATGACGGACGACGGCCGCAGCGTCTGCGGATGCACGACCTGCTGACCGCGACGGATCTCTTCCAGCGGAATGTCCGCGAGATTCATCGACGTGCGCTCGCCCGCGGACGCGTCGTCGCGCGGCTCGCCGTGCACCTGGATCGCGCGCGCGCGGCTGCGCCGTCCGCCGGGCAGCACTTCCACTTCGTCTTCGACTCGCACGCGGCCCGA
>DATLBM010000079.1:0-3460 GCA_035526885.1 Thermoanaerobaculia bacterium
AGTCGCGAAGGCGGCGAAGGAGCTTCCCCGCTCCGTGGCACGGTAGAAGGTCCTTCGACTCCGCTGCGCTCCGCTCAGGATGACACCGGCGCGGGTGACACTCGTCATGCCTACTGCCTGACACGCCCCACTACGTTCGCGCATCGGTAGAGCCCATCTTGTGTGCATGCTTGCCGCACACTTCACTTCCGTCCGCAAGAACTACGGAGAGATCGAGGCGCTGAAAGGCCTCGACTTCTCGATCGCACCCGGCGAACTGGTCGCGCTCCTCGGCGCGAACGGCGCCGGGAAAACCACCGCCGTCCGCCTGCTCCTCGGACTGGCCGCGCCTACTTCCGGCGACGTCCGCGTGTTCGGCGGTAATCCCCGCGATGCACACACGCGCGCGCGCCTCGGCGCCGTGCTGCAGTCCGCGCGCGTCCCCGAGACGCTGCGCGTGCGCGAGCACATCCATCTCTTCTCCAGCTACTACCCGCATCCGATGAAGCTTGCCGACGTGATCGAGACCGCGAGTCTCCACGGCCTCGAGAACCGCAAATTCGGCGAGCTCTCGGGCGGCCAGCAGAAGCGCGTGCTGTTCGCCCTGGCCATCTGCGGCGATCCCGATCTGCTCGTCCTCGATGAGCCGACGACGGGACTCGACGTCGAGGCGCGCCGCGCGCTCTGGAAACAGATCCGCGCATTCGTCGCGCGCGGGAAATCGGTCCTGTTGACTACGCATTACCTCGCCGAGGCGGAGGCGCTGGCGTCGCGTGTCGTGGTCATCCATCGCGGCAACGTGGCGGCCGAGGGAACGCCCGCGGAGATCAAAGGCGGCGCGGCGTCGCTCGAAGACGCGTTCGTGGAATTGCTGGAGGCATCGTGAAAACCTATCTCCTCGAAATCAAATACGAGTTCCTCAAAGCGCTGCGCATGCCCGGCTACTCGCTGCCGACGCTGCTCTTCCCGCTCTTCTTCTATCTCTTCTTCGGCGTGCTGTTCGGCGCGAAGCACACCGGCGGCGTGAACATGGCCACGTATCTCGTGGCCACGTACGGGACGTTCGGCGTGATGGGCGCGGCGCTGTTCGGCTTCGGCGTGAGCGTGGCCGTCGAGCGCGGACAGGGATGGCTGGAAGTCAAACGGACCACGCCCATGCCCATGGCCTCGTATTTCGTATCGAAGCTGGCCATGGCCATGATCTTCAGCGCGATCATCGTGACGGCGCTCTTCATCCTCGGCAGCACGATGGGCCATGCGCAGATCACGCTGCCGCAGATGCTGACGATGTTCGGCGTGCTCGTCCTGGGATCGATCACGTTCTGCATGCTCGGCCTGGCCATCGGCTTCTGGGCCGGACCGAATTCCGCGACGCCGATCGTCAACCTCATTTATCTGCCCATGGGGTTTCTGGCGGGGCTGTGGATCCCGATCGTCTTCCTGCCGCAGTCGGTGCAGAACGTCGCGCAATGGCTCCCGGCGTATCACTTCTCGCAGCTGGCCTTGCGCACCATCGGCGCGTCACGCGGCGACACGCTGGCGTACAACATCGTTGCGATGCTCGCGGCGACGCTGTTCTTCGCCGTCGTCGCGTGGATCGGCTATCGCCGCGACGAAGGAAAGCTGTACGGCTAAACTGCGCCCATGCGTCTGATCCCGAAAGACCGCGACCTCGGATGGACGCCGCTGGCGTGGACGGTCTACATCATCCCGTTCGCGCTGACGCCGCTGTACATGCACCGCTACGCGAACGTGCGCGGCTGGCTGATGTTCGGCGCCGCCACGGTTGCCTTCCTGGCGATGTACTTCCGCAGCTACTGGTCTCGCGGCCGCGAGCTCTATCTGCTCGCGGCGGCGACGGTCGTTCTCGGACTGGTGTTCTGGCCGCTCTCGTTCGGCGCGGGAGCGTTCTTCATTTTCGCGGCGGGCATGCTCGGACACGTCGAGCCGCCGCGGCGCGCGTTTGCAATCGTCGGCGTGATCGCGGCGATCGTCGCCGTGCAGGCGGTGCTGATCGAGCGCACCTGGTACAACGCCATCTGGCCGTTTTTCTTCACGATTCTCGTCGGCGCGCTGAACGTGCACTTCGCGCAGGTCTCGCGCGCCAATGCGCGGTTACGGCTGGCCCACGATGAGATCGAACATCTCGCGAAAGTCGCGGAGCGCGAGCGCATCGCGCGCGATCTGCACGACGTCCTCGGGCACACACTGTCGCTGGTCATTCTGAAATCCGAGCTGGCGTCGAAGCTGGCCGACCGCGATCCCGAGCGCGCGCGCGAGGAGATCCGCGACGTCGAGCGCATCGCGCGCGAGGCGCTCGCGGAAGTGCGCGCCGCGGTGACCGGCTATCGCGCCGGCGGACTGCAATCCGAGATTCAACACACGCGCAGCACGCTGGCCACGGCCGGACTGGCGTTCGAGTGCGATGTGCACACCACGACGTCCATTCCGCCATCGCACGAGGCGGTGCTCTGCCTCGCCTTGCGCGAGGCGGTGACGAACATCGTCCGCCACGCCGGCGCGCACAAGGCGCGCATGTCGATGCGCATCACGGAAAGCGCATGCGCGATGACCATTCAGGACGACGGCCGCGGCGGCAACGCTCCGTTCGGATCGGGTCTCACGGGCATGCGCGAACGCGTGGAAGTCCTGGGCGGATCGCTCACGCGCGACGGCCGCGACGGCACGATGCTCACGGTCACGCTGCCGCTCGCGCAACCGGCTGCGCAGGAGCGCACGGCGTGAGAGCCCGCCAGGTACCTCCGGCCGCTGGGCGGCCGCGACGCCGGCGGTACGAGTTTTTATGATCCGCGTCGTCATCGCGGAGGATCAGGCCATGGTTCTCGGCGCGCTGGCGGCACTGCTCGAGATCGAAGGCGATCTCGAAGTGGTCGGCCGCGCGCAGGACGGCGAAGAAGCGCTGACCATCTGCCGCGAGCAGAAGCCCGACGTGCTTTTGACCGACATCGAAATGCCGCGCCGCACGGGACTGGAGCTCGCCGCCGCGCTGAAACAGGAAAAGCTGCCCACGCGCGTGATCATCCTCACCACGTTCGCGCGCGGCGGTTACCTGCGGCGCGCACTGGAAGCCGGTGCGTCGGGATATCTGCTCAAGGACTCGCCGGCCGAACATCTCGCGAATGCAGTGCGCCGCGTGAAAGCGGGCGGGCGCGTGGTCGATCCGGAGCTCGCCGCCGAAGCGTGGAGCGAGCCCGATCCGCTCACCGATCGCGAGCGCCAGGTGCTGCGCATGGCCGGCGAGGGACAGACCAGCGCGGACATCGCGTCGACGCTGCATCTGTCCGAGGGGACGGTGCGGAATTACCTGTCGGAGGCGATCAGCAAGCTGGGCGCGGGCAATCGCGTCGAGGCCGCGCGCATCGCCCGCGAGAAAGGGTGGCTATAGGGACGACCAGAGGCCTCCGGCGGCCGGGGGCTCGCCCCCGGACCCCGCTGGTTGGCATAGCCAGGGCGACACGTG
>DATLBM010000080.1:0-11698 GCA_035526885.1 Thermoanaerobaculia bacterium
TCAAGGACGGCCTGGTGGTGAACGGATTCGGGATCGGCATTCGCGGCGCATCGACGCAGGAGTCGATGCGTGAGGCGCTGCGCAATGCGCACGGCGCGTTCGCGCGCGTGGCCGCTCTCTATCGCAGCAGCTCCGCGCAGAAGGCGGCGGGGCTGACCGCGGAAATGCTGCGCGGCGAGTGGTCCGAAGCGCGATTCGTGGCGCAGCTTCGCGCATTCGGGCAGTTCATCGACGGCGCGCTCGCGGATCTCGACAAGCGCGGCGCGGATTCATTCGGGACGCGGACGTACGTCGAGGAACTGCGCAAAGCCGCAGCGGCGAAAGACGCCAACGCCGCGCTGCTGGCGATGAACAGTCTCGCCAACACGGTCGACGCGCGCGTGACCAGCATTGAGCTGGCGAAGGGAAATCCCGCCGACATCCTGCAGACGCTGCGCTGGGGACGCGATCTCTTCGCGACGCGGCTCGCGAAAGCGGATTGCGCCGCGCAGCTCGTGCGCGACACGGACGACTTCGAGCGCGCTCTCGGAATGCGCAAGGCGCAGATGACCGATTACCCGCGTCTCCTGCAAGGACAGCGCGAGTGTCTGGCCGGCGGCGGCAAGCTGCTGGGCCTCGACGTGTCGAAGGAGCTGGATGCCATCAGTAGCGCCGGCACCACTGACTACGCCGCGCTGCAGAAAGCGCACAGCGATCTGTTGCTGCGGCTCGCGGAAAACATGCGCTGAAAACACTCAGGGCCGGCTTTCGCCGGCCCTGAGTGTTTCACCGAGGCGACTAGCGCCGCCGGTCCGGATTGCTAAAACGTTGCGTCGAGAAAGGGACGGAGTTTTTTGCTCCTCGACGGGTGGCGCAGCTTGCGGAGCGCCTTCGACTCGATCTGGCGGATCCGTTCGCGCGTGACGTTGAACGAGCGGCCCACTTCCTCGAGCGTGTGCTCCGCGCCGTCGCCCACGCCGAAGCGCATTTTGAGGACCTGCTCCTCGCGCGGGGTGAGCGTGCGCAGGACCTTCGAGGTCTGCTCCTTGAGGTTGGCGACGATGACGTGCTCGATGGGGGAGATCACGCCGCGATCCTCGATGAAATCGCCCAGGTGCGAGTCTTCCTCTTCTCCGATGGGAGTCTCGAGGGAGATCGGCTCCTGCGCGATCTTCATGATCTTGCGCACCTTCGCCACCGGCATGTCCATCCGCTCGGCTATCTCCTCGGCCTGCGGCTCGCGGCCGAGCTCCTGCACCAGCGCGCGCGACGTGCGCGTGAGCTTGTTGATCGTCTCGATCATGTGCACCGGGATGCGGATCGTGCGCGCCTGATCGGCGATGGCGCGGGTGATGGCCTGGCGGATCCACCACGTCGCGTACGTCGAGAACTTGTAGCCGCGGCGGTACTCGAACTTCTCGACCGCCTTCATCAGGCCGATGTTGCCTTCCTGGATGAGGTCGAGGAACTGCAGGCCGCGGTTCGTGTACTTCTTGGCGATGGAGACGACCAGGCGCAGGTTGGCGACGATCAGCTCCTGCTTGGCCTGATCGGCTTCCTCTTCGCCGGCGCGGATCTCGCGGATGGTCTTGCGCAGATCCTCGTGCGTGACGCCGTAGAACGTCTCCAGCTCGTTGAGCTTCTCCTGGTACTTCTGCAGGCGGCGGCGGTAGAAGTCGCGGCGGGTCTTGTCCTTCTCGCGCTTGAGGGCCTGCTCGTCCTTGCGGATCATCGACACGGCCTGGGCCAGCTCGTTGTCGATGTCCTTGAGCTTGTTGATCATGCGATTCCGCGTCTGCGGAGTGAAGTCCACGCGCTGCAGCTCGTCGGCGAGCTCCTGTTCGAGCTTGTCGATGTTCTTGAGCGTGGTGACGATGGTGCGCTCGGAGAGCTTCTTCGGATCGGCGAGCTTGACCAGGCCGTCCTTGATCTTCTTGTCGAGCTTGGCGATGCCCTCGAAGATCTGCATGATGTCGGCGATCTTGTTGATCGCGGCGGCGGGCAGCTTCGGCTCGCCGTCGGCCGCGGCGGCATCCGGAGTGGTGCCGTCGTCGTCCGGCATGGCCAGATCGATGGTCTCCTTGATCACGCGGGCGTCGCGCTTGGCGGCCTCGTAGATCTTGAGGATCTCTTCGCGGATGATGCGGTTCGCGGAGAGCGCCTTGAAGACTTTGCGCTCCCCCTTTTCGATGCGCTTGGCGATGTCCACCTCGCCCTGGCGATCGAGCAGTTTGACCGTGCCCATCTCGCGCAGGTACATGCGCACCGGATCGTTGGTCTTGTCG
Organism: Thermoanaerobaculia bacterium; assembly: GCA_035526885.1. Taxonomy (GTDB): domain Bacteria; phylum Acidobacteriota; class Thermoanaerobaculia; order Gp7-AA8; family Gp7-AA8; genus QHVT01. The sequence goes on from DATLBM010000080.1 coordinate 2,265, forward strand.
ACGATGCCGCTGGAGGCCGCGATGATGTCCTGCTGGACCTCCTCGCGCTGGTCCATTTCCTTTTCTTCGATCGTGCCGTCGATCGTGACGATGCCCTTGGGGCTGGCCTGGAGCGGCTTCTCGGCGTCTTCGATGACATCGATGCCGAGATCGTTGAAGCGGATGTAGATCTCGTCGAGCTCCTCCGGCAGAGAGGTCACTTCTTCCGGCAGAACCTCATAGATCTCGTCGTAAAGCAGAAACCCCTTTTCCTTGCCGATTGCGATGAGCTGCTTTACTTCCGCATATTTCTCTTCGACGCTCAACTCGACGACCCCCTCTTCTTCGTAGTTGGAATCCGGTTCGAGATTCGAAGTGCGCAGGCGTGTCGTCATGGTTTTCGCTCCTCGCAATGGGCAGCTGGTGAAGTCGCCCTGTCGGCACTGTCGAGGCCCCCGAACGAGGCCTTGGCAGGTGTGTCAAAAATTTAGGTTGACAAGCCAGCCAAAGTATCGTCCTGAGGACACCCACGTAATCGGCAGGGGACGCTAATTATTTCAGTGAATGCAACATACGCGAGAGCTGCAGCTTCTCCTGGTAGAGCTCGGCCACACGATCCCCGTCGCTTCCCGCATCCATGATCTGCCGTTGGATTTGCTGCATTCGGCGGGAGAGGTAGGTCCTCTCCATGGGGAGGAGGTTCTCTTCGATTCTTTGGAGGGCGCGGTCGTCAATGTCTTCCGTGAGGCTGAGCTCGGACACGAGTGTGAGCTCGGCTTCGCCCCTAAGATGGGTCGCGACCTGGACAAAATCAATAGGCCGTCCCGCCGAGAGGTCACTTTTTATGATAGAAAAGAGCGTTTTGCACGCCGCGTCCTCGAAGTACTCCTCCCTGAGACGCCCGATCTGATCCGACGACAAACGCCCCTGCATCGCCGCGATGAGCACGAATTTCTCGCCCGTCGCCGACGGCGCCGTCCACTGACGCTCGGAGTTTGCTGACGCCGATGCTTTCCCTCGCACGCGCGACCACACCGTTTCGAACTCCAGCCGGAACGCATCCGCGATGCGCTGCGCCGCCTCGTTCCGCACCACCGGATCCGACACCGCCGACAGCAGCGGCATGAACTGCTCCACGCGCTCGGACTTTTCGCGACCGCTGAGCGCCGCCGCATCCTTCGCCCATTCGCGCAGCCCGAACTCGAAGATGTCCAGCGCGTGCGACAGCACATCGAGAAAGCCGTCCACGCCGCGCGACTGCACGAGCGAGTCGGGATCTTTCTCGCCCTGCAGATCGAGCGCCTCCACGTTCAATCCCGCCGCGAGCAGGATCGGCGCGGCGCGCAGCGTCGCGGCGCGCCCCGCGTTGTCGCCGTCGTACGCGAGCACGACGCGCCGCGTGAACCGCCGCAGCAGCGACGCCTGTCCGGTCGTCAGTGACGTTCCCATCGACGCCACCACTCCCGGCACTCCCGCGTGATCGATGGCAATCGCGTCGAAGTAGCCCTCCACGAGAATGGCGCGGTCATAGCGCCGCATCGCGTCCTTGCTGCGGTGGAGGTTGTACAGCAGTCGCGATTTGTTGAAGAGCTCCGACTCCGGCGAGTTGAGGTACTTCGGCTCGGTGCCGTCGAGCGAGCGGCCGCCGAAACCCACCACCGCACCGGTATCCGAATGAATGGGAATCATGAGGCGGTTGCGGAAGCGGTCGTAGTAGCCGCTCTTCTCCTTGCGCGGCGTGATCAGGCCCGTGGCCTCGAGCTTCTTCTCGCCGTGCTTCTGGCCCAGGAGGCGGAGGAGATAGTCCCAGGAATCGGGGGCGAAGCCGAAGCCGTAGCGCGTGATGATGTCCTTGGCCACGCCGCGCTCGCGCAGATATTCGTCGGCGGCGTTCGGCTTCCACTCCAGCGCGCGATGAAATGCTTCCGACGCGTCGTCGAGGACTTCGTACAGATCGTCCTTGTCGTTCTCGCGCGAGGTGCGCTTCTTCTTCGGCAGCTCGATCCCATATCGCGACGCCACATGCTCCACGGCCTCGGGGAACGTGAAGCGCTCCGTCAGCGCGAGGAACTTGAACACGTCGCCGCCGGTGCCGCAGCCGAAGCAGTAGAACAGGCCCTTGCTGCGGTCGACCGTGAACGACGGCGTCTTCTCGCGATGGAACGGGCAGAGGCCTTTGTAGCGCGTGCCGGCGAGCTTGAGCGGCGTGACCTGCTGGATGAAGTCGACGATGTCCGCGGTGTCGCGCACCTGCTGGATGATCTGGTCGTTCAGGTCCGTAAAAGCCATACGAGAGGCTCATAGGCTCATAGGCTCATAGGCTCATAGGAGCCGCTGAGCCCGTGCGCCTATGCGCCTGTGAGCCTCCTACCCAAGGACCGCAATCGTAGCCCCATCTCCACCTTCGTTCTCCGCGCCCGGCCGCCACGACTTCACCGCCGGATGCCTGCGCAGGTGCTCGCGAATGGCCTTGCGCAGCGTGCCCGTGCCGAAGCCGTGGATGATGCGCACCGCTTCTTTTCCCTCCAGCAACGCGCGGTCGAGGAACTTGTCGGACTCGTCGAGGGCATCGTCAACACGTTGACCAATGAGGTTGAGCTCCGCGGCAATCTCGGGCGCGTCGGTGGACGTCGCAGTGTGCCGCGTCTTCGACGGCGCCGGCGCAGGTCCACCCTTCGGCACGAGGTCGCGCGTCTCCACCGTCATCTTGCGCCCGTTCACGTTGAGCACGGCCTTGCCGCCGTCGATCGACACGACTTCACCCGTGATCTTGAACTTGCGATGCTCGGCCTTCTCGCCGACTTTCACGCTGCGCTGTTCCTCGGGGATGAACTCCACCGCCTTTTCGACCGGCTTCGTGATCGTGCGCAGCACTTCGTTCGCGTTCAGCGAGGCGCGCGCGGCGCGATCCTGTTCGCGCAGCGCTTTGATCTCGGCCTGGAACTGGCGCGTGACGTCGTCGCGCAGACGCTCCAGCTCTTCGCGGTAGTTGGTGCCGAGGCGCGTGCGCTCTTTTTCCAGCGCCTCGGATTTCTGCTGCATCGTTCTGCGCTCCGACTCCAGCGACGTGCGCAGCGACGCGAGCTCGTCCTGCTGCGCGACGATCTCACTCATCTTCTTCTGCAGCGTCGCCAGGAGGTGATCGGTCTCACCATAACGCTCGCCGAGGCGCTGTTTGGCGGAGTCGATGAGCGGGCGGGGGAGGCCGATCATCGCCGCCACTTCGATGGCGCGCGAGCGGCCGGGGATGCCGCTGATGAGGCGATACGTCGGCAGCAGCGTCGCCGCGTCGAACTCCATCGATGCGTTGACGATGCGCGCGTCGTTGACGGCGAAGCTCTTCAACGCCGACAGGTGCGTGGTCACGACGACGAGCGCGCCCACTTCGAGCAGATGCTCGATGATCGACGCCGCCAGCGCCGCGCCTTCCTCCGGATCCGTGCCCGAGCCCAGCTCGTCGAGCAGCACCAGCGAGTTTTTCGTGACGCGCGCGAGAATGCGCTTCAGCCGCGTGAGATACGCGGAGAACGTGGAGAGATGTTCGAGCACGCTCTGGTCGTCGCCGATCAGCACGTGCAGCGCATCGACGACCGGCAGCACCGTGCCGTCGGCCGCGGGGACGGGCAGTCCGCTCATCCCCATCGCCACGAGCAGGCCCGCGGTTTTCAGCGCCACGGTCTTGCCGCCCGCGTTCGGACCGGAGACGACGAGCGCGGACGACGTTCCACTCAAGTCGATGGTCAGTGGAATCACCGTGCGATCGCCCTCGTCCTCGCCGAACGCTTCCTGGCGCTGCGAGGCCAGTCGCTCATCGAGCAGCGGATGCCGTCCATCGATGATGTGCAGCTCGCGATCGCGCGAGAAGTTCGGACGCGAGCCGCGGATCGTGTCGTGGAACATCGCGCAGGCCTGCAGCGCATCGAGTTCGCCCGCGATGAGCACGGCCTCGCGAATGGTCTCCTTTTCTTCGAACAGCGTCGCGGAGACGAAGCGCGTGATGCGTGCGATCTCCTCGCGCTCCTGGATCAGCAGATCGGCCAGGTCGTTGTTCAACTCGATGGCCGCCATCGGCTCGATGAAGAACGACGCGCCTGATCCCGATCGCTCGTGCAGGATGCCGGTGACGGCGTTGCGGTGATCGCTGCGCACGGGGATGCAGTACCGGTCGCCGCGCTGCACGATCAGCGGTTCCTGCACCGCCTCGGCATTGCGATTCATGATGTCGTTCAGCGTGCGCTGGATGGCGGAGCGCTTCTGCTGGATGCGTCCGCGGATCGCGCGCAGCTCGGCCGAGGCTTCTTCGCGCAACTTGCCTTCGCGCGTGAAGTACTTGTTCGTCTTCGTCAGCAGCTCGCCGAGGTTGGGGATGTTCTCGGCGATGGACCGGAGGCGTGCGTAGGTGTCGGTGCGATGCAGCGCCTCGCGCATGGCCTGCGTCGCGCGCACTGCGCGCACGACGTGCCACGACTCTTCGATGTCGAGCACGGACTCGCGATGAAAGAGCGGCGCGACATCATCCAGTCCCGCCAGCGGCAAGAGGCCCTCGGTGTGGAAGAAGCGAACCATCTCGCCGAGGTCTGCCTGCGCGCGCTCGCATTCGTCGAAGGAGGCGAGGGGACGCCGTTTCGCGAGCGAGGCTTTGCCCGGCGCGCTCTTGGCCTCCATCGCGATGAGGGTGAGGACGCGGTCGAATTCGAGGGTGTGCAGGGATTCAGGGGCGCTCAACGGTGGTGTACATGTGTCCGCGGGCGCGCGCTATTCCGATCTATGTCGCGAGTGCTAACGGATCGTCCAGCAGTAGACCGCTTCGTTCAATCCGCCGACTTGAACGTCCGGCGTCCAGTCGCCCATCGAAAAGCCGCGTGATACGACGCGGGACCCGGGCCGCAGCTCGCACCGCAGCCGCTCTCGGATGGCCATGTTCACGTGATTCAGCAAAAACAAAGTGACCACGGAAGCCTCGGATAGATCCACGTCGTGCAAGTCGGCACGAACGAATTTCACGAGATGCGAGACGTCAGCCGCCTCGGCGGCGCGTCTTCCTTTCTCGACGTTCTCCCAGCTGAGATCGACGCCGATGCCGTGACATCCATATCGCCGGGCCGCGGCGATCACGATGCGTCCATCGCCGGATCCGAGATCCATGACCGTGTCGGCGCGTTCGACCCGCGCTACTTCCAGCATGGTGTGCACGACGTCCACCGGCGTTTCGGAAAAGTGCACGTCCAGAGAGAAAGCAGGATGCGGCAACGAGACCTCGGGGCAAAGGTCGCCTTCGACCACGGCAACGATTTCCGGATGCTCGAGAAATTTGTCGTCGCTGAGAAGCTCTCGCCATTCCTGTTCAAGGACGTTCGGTTCAGGACGAAGCCAGCAATTCGGATGGCTGAAGGATCGCAGCGTCAGAATGCTTTCATCGCGCGGCGTCTGTCGCCGGCTGAGATGATCGCGAATCCGAAAGCGCCGGGTGAAGGCCGGGCCGAGAGCAAAACTCAGAAGAACGTACTCCGCGATCGACGCCGGCAACGTGAGTCCCCAGGCCATGGCCGTCGTCACGGCGACCTGGATTCTCCGATCGAGTGCGGCATCATCGAGGTCGCCAGTCGCTTCCGGGAGATTGCGCCGGAGATCGCGCGCGAGCGTGGAGACGAGAACGCTGCTGCATCCAAGGCATCCGGGCTGATGGCGATCGTTCGTCATTGCAAAAGAAAACGCCCGCGATTTCTCGCGGGCGTCACACGATCGATCGGAATCGATCAGTAGCCGGTACGCTTCTCTTCGGCAAGCTTCCGCAGCACCTTCTTCCGGGCCGCGATCGCTTTGCGTTTGCGCTTCGTGCTCGGCTTCTCGTAATGCTGGCGCTTTTTCAGCTCGGACAGAATCCCCGACTTCTCACATTTACGTTTGAAGCGGCGTAGCGCGTTCTCGAATGTCTCGTCTTCTTTGACGTGTACGAGAGGCATCTCCCAATCCCCCCCTTCTGTCGTGAGCTGTGGGCATTTTAGGTTCGCGGTTCCGGCCGGTCAACGGTTGGACTCGCGCGGAGTGCTCAAACCCTTGGTCGCGCTCGCCGATTCCTGGTTTGCTGTGAACAGTTGTAAGTGACTGAGCCACAACGCAAATCTGCTCGTGCCTGAATTCTCAATAACTTACCGCTCGCTCTCGGCCAGCCGGCGCTCGTGCGCACGTAGCAAATCGCTGCGGGTGATGATTCCCACTACGTGATGTGGATTGGAGCGCTCGACGACGGGCAGCCGCCCGACCTTCTCGCGCACCATTTGATCCGCGGCCTCGCGCAGCGAGTTGTCGAGATAGATGATGGCCGGCGGACGCGACAGCACGCTGCCCACGCGCGTATCGGCGGGCCTGCTGAGATCGAAGATGTCGCGGCGGGTGATGACGCCGACCAGCTCGCCCTTGGCATCGACGACCGGAAAGCCCTGATGCGATGCACTGCGCTCGCGCAGTTCCGCGAGCGTTTCGTTCGCGCCGGCGGTCATGACGTCCATCGAGCACGCATCGGCGACGTTGATCAGGTCGAGATAGTCGGCCGCGTACTCGGACGGCACGCGCACGCCGCGGCGCGCGAGCTTCTCGGTCATGATCGTGTTGCGCATCAGCAGCGACGACGCGAGATAGCCCGCGGTGCAGCCGCCCAGGAGCGGCAACAGGCCGAGCGGCTGCAGTGTCGTCTCGAAGGCGAAGACCACCGACGCCAGTAATGCGCGCGACGCACCGGCGAACATCGCCGCCATTCCGACCAGCGCACAGATGCGCGGATCGATGTTCGCGGACGGAAAGATCGCCGCCGCCAAGCCGCCGAGGACCACGCCCGCGCCGCCGCCGATCGTGAAGAGCGGCGCCAGTGTGCCGCCCGAGGTGCCGCTGCCGAGGGAGAGGGACCAGGAGATGAACTTGAAGGTGCAGAGCAGCAGCGCCGCGGTACCGATCAAACGGCCGGACAGCAGGTCCTCGATGTTGACGTAGCCGACGCCCATCGTGCGCGGCGCGAAGATGCCCACGATCCCGACGACCACACCGCCGATCGCAGGCCACCACATCCAGTGCACCGGCAGATGCTCGAACAGATCTTCGATCCAGTACACGAAGCGCGTCACGTAGACGGAGATCGTTCCGATCAGGGCGCCGAGGATGACGTACGCCGTCAGCGCCGCCTCGGTCGGACGAGCCAGCGCGGGCATCGCGAACGCCGGCACGTAGCCGACGAAGCCGACGCGCACCGCGGTGGCCGTCACCGCCGCCAGCGAAACGGCGATGATGGAGCGCGGACGCAGCTCGAACAGCAGCAACTCGATGGCCAGCAACACCGCGGAGACAGGACTGCCGAAGGTCGCGGCCATGCCCGCCGCTGCGCCGGCCGCGAGCAGCGTCTTGCGCTCGGCCGCGCTGATGTGCAGAAACTGCCCGAGGACGGAGCCCATCGCGCCGCCGGTGGCGATGATCGGTCCCTCCGCGCCGAACGGTCCGCCGGTGCCGATGGAGACCGCGGCCGACAGCGGCTTCAGAAAGGTCATCTTCACCGGGATGCGACTCTCGTTCAGCAGCACCTGCTCCATCGCCTCGGGGATTCCATGTCCGCGAATCGCGCGCGACCCGTATCGCGCCATCACGCCGACGATCAGTCCTCCGATCACGGGAACGAACACGACCAGCCATCCGAGGTGGTGGCCCGCGGGCGAAACGGGTTCCATGGAGAGCCGCCCGTAGAAAGCGAGATTGGTCACGACGTCGATGATGCGCACGAGCAGTTGCGCGACGCCGCCCGTGATCAGAGCAACCAGCACCGCCAGCGCGCTGACATAAACGGCGCGACGATCGATGACCGTGCGCTCGACGGGCGTGCGTGTGCGCTCGATGAGCGGACCCAATCCGGCTTCGACGGGGAGGCCTTCGCTCGTGGCCGCGGATTCGAGATTCTCGTGGGGTTCTTCCGACTTCATGAACCGGAAGGTATCAAATGCCTGACGCCAAGGATCACCACCAGGAGCATCGCCAGCGCCGCTCCGGCCAGCGACGGCATCATGAGGAACTTCGGAACGAGACTGCGCGTCCCGAGGAAGAACGTCACGCCGCAAATTGCTCCGGCCGTGAACCCGAGTCGCTCCAGCGTCGACAACGGCAGCGGCTCCGGCGCCGGCACGCTCGGCGGCATCGTGGTGAGCAGGGAACGCCAGCGATGCCAGTCCCACGCGAGCAGCAACAGATTCGCGAGCAACATCAGCACGGTCACGGCCGGCGTGCCTTTGAACTCCATCGTGACGGTGATGACGACGATGTTGACGAGAATCGGCAGGAACATCATCGCGCCGAGGTGCGCAAGCGATGGGATCAGCAGGAGCAGCGCGGCGACGATCTGCGCCGCGCCGATGAACCGCCAGTACACGCCGGTCTGATGCAGCGCGTGAAAGAAGAGGCCGACCGGCGTTCGCGGATCCATGATCGTGAACGGGCGTCCCAGCAATTTCACGATGCCGGTGGGGAGAAAGGCGGCGCAGAGAAGCACGCGTGTGCCGATCACGAGCCGGTAGATCAGAGGAGAGGTCCGCACGCGCGCGTGGAGTGTGTCGAGGAAGCGCAGCATGGCGTCGTGATACGGAGCGTTGGGCCGCGGCCTATACCAGCCGCTCCACCCGCGCGATGATCGCGTCGATGGCCACCAGGTTCTCGCCGCCCTCGGGGATGATCAGATCCGCGTAGCGTTTCGACGGCTCCACGAACTCCTCGTGCATCGGGCGGACCGTGGTCATGTACTGCTCGATCACCGACTCCATGCTGCGGCCGCGCGATTTGATGTCGCGCACGAGGCGGTGCATGAAGCGGATGTCCGCGGGCGTGTCGACGAAGAGCTTGATGTCGATGCGTTTGCGCAGCTCCGGCTCGGCGAGGACCAGGATGCCTTCCACGATCACCACGCGACGCGGCTCCACGCGCTGCGTCTCGTCTTTGCGTGAATGCGTGGTGAAGTCGTAGATCGGTACTTCGACCGCCGAGCCTTTGACCAATACGTCGAGATGACGCGCGAGCAACTCCGTCTCCAGGGAATCGGGATGGTCGAAGTTGATGTGATGTTTCTCTTCGGGAGTGAGCGCCTCGAAGTTGCGGTAGTACGAGTCGTGCGAGATCCACTCGATGCGATCGCGGCCGACGCGATCGTAGATCGCGCGCGCTACGGTCGTCTTTCCTGATCCCGTTCCGCCTGCGATGCCGATGACGACCGGTTTCACGCCTCTTGTTCGAACTCCGCTTCGGTCATGAAATCCGACGGATCATCGGCGCCGCAAGTGTTGCAGATGACCGTGGCCAGCTTCCCGTTCAGGTATTCGAACTGGTACGTCGGGGTCTCGCAATTCAGACAGATCAGGTACTCCGGCTCCTCGTCCATGGGGCAGAAAGAATACCCCAGAGATTGTCATCCCGAGCGTGAGCGAGGGATC
>DATLBM010000081.1:0-6459 GCA_035526885.1 Thermoanaerobaculia bacterium
GCGCAATCCGTGGGATCTCGACCGCGTCGCCGGCGGCTCGTCCGGCGGATCCGCGGCGGCCGTCGCGGCGCGCATGGTGCCCGTGGGATTGGGATCGGAGACCGGCGGCTCCGTGCGCCAGCCCGCCGCGTTCTGTGGCGTTGTTGGACTCAAGCCGACGTACGGACGCGTGAGCCGCTGGGGGCTGGTCGCGTTCGCGTCGGGGCTCGATCAGATCGGCATCGTCACCAAGACCACGCGCGATTGCGCGGAAGTGCTGGGCGTCATCGCCGGACACGATCCGCTCGACTCCACCTCCAGCCCCGAGCCCGTCGACGACTACGCCGCGGATCTCGGCAAAGGCGTGAAAGGCCTGCGATTCGGCGTCGTGACCGAGGCGCTCGAGCACCTGGAAGGCGAAGTGCGCGCGAACTTCGACGCGGCCGTGAGTGTGCTGCGCAACGGCGGCGCGATCGTCGAGGAAGTGAGCGTGCCGTCGATCGTGTACGCGATCGCCATCTACTACATCGTGGCCAATGCCGAGGCCAGCGCAAACCTGTCGCGGTTCGACGGCATTCGCTACGGGCACCGCAGCGCGCGCGCGCGCACGCTCGACGAGATCTATTTCGACTCGCGCGGCGAAGGGTTCGGCGCCGAGGTGAAGCGCCGCATCATGCTCGGCACGTTCGCGCTCTCCTCGGGTTACTACGACGCGTACTACGGGCGCGCGCAGGCCGTGCGCGCAAAGCTGCGCAGTGATTTCGCAAGCGCGTTCGAAAAGGTCGATTTTCTGATCACGCCGACGACGCCCGAGGCGCCGTTTGCGATCGGGGAGAAGGCGGAGGATCCGCTGTCGATGTATCTCTCGGACATCTTCACCGCGCCGGCGAATCTGGTGGGCATTCCGGCCATCGCCGTGCCCTCGGGATTCGATTCGCGCGGCTTGCCGCTGTCGCTGCAGATCATGGGGCGGCATTTCGCGGAGCGGGCGATCTTTCGCGCGGCCGCGTTTTACGAAGGCGAGACGCAGTATTGGAAGGCTCTGCCGCGAATCGTTGCGGCCAAACGCGGCCACGCGACCTAGAATGAAGCCATGCGACGCCTCGTCATTCTCGCGCTGCTCTCGCTTTCCTGCTCCTACCGGCCCACCTGGGTGGACCGTCCCGCGGTCCAGCCGGGCGTCGGCAGCACGCGGCCGGGCATCGCGCGCCAGATGCGCACCGGCGGCCAGGGAGTGCAGCTGTGCCGCGTCGTCAGCCGCACCCGCTGCGCGGTCGAGACGTGCAAGGCGTCGGGGCTCGATCTCGTCACGCTGAGCTGCGGCGGCGAGAAGGTCACGCGATGCGAGGTGGGAAAGGGCGGCTGCTGAGCTACAATCTTCATCGTGCGTAGCGGGTGGGTGTGGTTGTTCCTGATTCTTCAGGCGGCGTCGATTCTCTCCGCCGCTCCTGCCACGCAAGCTCCCATCGCTACCGCGCGCATCTCATCCAACCTCCGCGCGGAGCTCACGCGCGAGTACGAGATCGCGGTCACCGTCAAACCGCATGAAGGCGATGCGTGGTCGCGCCTGGCGCGACGCGTGAGCGGTGACGCGGCGAACTGGGAAGACATCGCGGCCTTCAACGACGCCGACGAAAACCTGCAGACCGAGCAGCTCGTGCGCGTGCCGTTCACGATGCTCAAGGCCCCGCTGCAGCGCGACATCATCAGCACTCTCTTTCCGAAAGACCAGGCCACGGACGGCGGCTGGAAACACGTCGTCGTCGGCTCGCGCGGCATCGAAGGCGAATCGCTCTGGAAGATCGCGGAGTGGTTCACCGGCGACGGCGCCAACTACTCCCTCATCCGCACGGCCAACCCAGGCCAGGGACTCTCGACCCGCAAAGGTGACGTGATCCTCGTTCCCAAACGATTGCTCTCCGCCGCATTCGGCGGGAGCCCGGAGGAAGAGAATGCACCGAAGACGGCAGCAGAGGTTCGGAAATCCTCGGACGATGCGACTCAGCGTGCAGCAGCGGATGAAGAACTTTCGGAGGCGGTACTGGCCGCGGCTCCGCAGTCCGCGCTTCTGACGCCGCCGTCGCTCACTTACGTCCGCGGGACGAGCGAGCCTCACGCCATCTATCGATTGCAGCCCGGCGAGGCGTTGTACTCCTCCGTGGCCATCCGCTTCACGGGCCGCGTCTATTCGAAGGACGTCGGCGACGTGCTCGATCGCATCATCAAGTTCAACGGGATCGACGACGTGGCGCGGATTCCCTCGGGACAGCCCATCAGGATCCCGATGGACCTGCTGCTGCCCGAGTACCTGCCGCACGACGATCCCACGCGCATGGCTCGCGAGGAGACGCGGCGCGAGAGCGCGAAGGCTGCGAAGCGCACGCGCGCGTCCGGCCTCACCGGCGTGCAGGTCGTGCTCGACGCGGGACACGGCGGCAACGATCCCGGCACGGAACACGACGGCGTCTGGGAATCGACGTACGTCTACGACGTGGCCTGCCGGCTCAAGAAACTGCTCGAGAAAGACAGCGCCGCCAAAGTGTCGATGACCACGAAGTCGAAGAAGCGCGGCTACGGCATTCCGGAGCGCAACGTCCTGGACGTCGCCACTGATCACTACGTGCAGACCACGCCGCGTTTCGTGCTCGACGACGCCATCGTGGGCGTGAACCTGCGCTGGTATCTCGCGAACTCGATGTTCCGCCGGGCCATGAAGAGCGGCACGCCGCGCGAGAAGGTGGTGTTCATCTCCATTCATGCGGATTCGCTGCATCCGTCGCTTCGCGGCGCGATGGCGTACGTTCCCGGCGCGAGCTTCGTCACGGGCACGTTCCGCAAGGAGGGCGACATCTATCTCACGCGCGAGGAAGTGCGCGAGCAGCCCGAGGTCACGCAGTCCCGCCGCGATGCCCTGGAAGCCGAAGGTTTGTCGCGCGAGCTCGCGGAATCGATCATGGGCGCCTTCGGCAACAAGGGATTGAAGGTGCATCCCTTCGAGCCCGTGCGCGACAACGTGATCCGCAACGGCCACGAGTGGGTCCCGGCGATCATCAAGCACAACCAGGTCCCCACCCGCATGCTCATCGAGGTCGGCAACCTCGGCAACGCCAAGGACCGCGAGCTGATTCAGACGAAGAAGCACCGCCAGCAGCTGGCCGAAGCGATCTACGCCGGCCTGGTCGACTTTTACTCGACGCGCGGCAGCAGCGAGAAGCCGGCGGTGGTGGCCTCCGCCAAGAGCGGCGGGGCGAAGTAGAGGTGGTGACGGGCTTCCGCCCGCCACCACAATCAAAGGATCAGTGCACCATTCTCCGCGGCTGATTGAACAGCCCGAGGATGAAGCAGGGCGAGCCCTGGATGGCGTCGATGCGGTTCTTGCGGTCCTGCAGGTCGTGGTACGAGCGCGGGGTGGCGGCGACCACCGGGTCATTCATGTTGATGCCGGTGAGGAAGCCGGACAGCGCCGCGGGGGAGCCGATCGGCGAGGCCGGGTTGATGTGCACGAACGGCGTCTTCGTCTCCGTGAAGTGACAGCCGCTGCACGTGCCGAGGGAGAACTTGTTGCGGGCGTCGTTGTTGTTGACGACGGCCGCGCCGTTCCACACTCCCGGCGGCATCGGCGCGCTCCCCGAGAGGAACGGCGCGCCGTTCAGCAGCAGGTCCACCACGTACGTGCCGTTCAGGATCGAGGCCTGATTGTTGTTGATGAAGTCGCGCAGCGACGCCTGGTTGTTGAACGATGTGATCGGCGTCTGCTTCGTCGTGGTCTGTTCGAGCAGTCGCGATGCGGCGTTGATGCGGAACTCGCGCAGTTCCCACAATGGATTGAGGAAGTTCTCGTTCGAGCGGAGCTGATTGAGCGCGCTGCCGTTCGGCTTCGAGCCGCCCGCGCCGTGCACCGTGATCGGATCCGTGATGGCCTGCAGCGCCGCGTTGTACGCCGCCGAGCCGACGGCCAGGTTCGAGAGATTGCGCCACTGCTGCGCGTAGGCCTTCAATCCGAAGCACGATTTCGGCGGGACGCCGTACTCGAAGATGACCGCGAACCGCGTGGGCTGGCAGTTGTTCATCAGGCCGAACACGAAGCGCAGCTCGCCCGAGTTCGCGTTGCCGCCGTAGCTCGGGTTGTCCGCGAGGTCGATGCGGTTGACGATGGCGATCAGGCGGAACGGCGCCTTCTTCATGTCCAGCGCGCCGCCGCCGCTGGCGTTTTTCCAGGCGGTGATCACGTTGTTGATGTTCGTGCGCGCGGGGACGTCCGGTCCGTTGACCGTCTGGTCGAGCGCCCACTCTTCCAGCCAGCGCTGCACGAGCTGGCTCGGCGTGATGCCGGTCGCGGACTGGTTGGCCATCTCCGTCATGAGACTGCCGAACGACCACGGGCCCAGCGCGTTCGAGCCCGCGACGCACGGATTGCCGGCGCGCTTCGGATCGCCGACCACCGTCGGCGCGTTGATGAGCAGCGAGCGCGCCGGATCGATGGCCGGCGGGGGCGGAGGCGGCGGAAAGTCGAAGACGTCCGGGATGCGGAAGCGGTCGGGGCGGAACTCCAGGACGGGCTTCTGCAGCCTCACGAGCTGGCGGTTGCGGAACACCGACATCTCCCGCGAGGCGGCGAAACGGCGCGCCACTGCCGCGCGCTCGCGCAGGAACTCGGGCGCGATCGCGGCCGTGCCGGTGAAGATGCCGTCGCCGGCGGTGTCGCCTTCCGCGCCGTCGTCGCGCAGCGTGACGGTTTCCTTTTCATCCTGCAGTTGGATGACGCGGGGCAGATCCTTTTCGGCGAAGCGCACGCTCAGGCGCACGCGGCCGCCCTCGAGCACCTGCGCGTCGACGCTCTCGACGCGCGGCGGGTCGCGGCGGAAGTCGCGTTTGCCCGAGGGGATCGTGCTCAGGACCGTGCGGTCGAGGGCCTGGTTGGGGGAATGGAATGCCCTGTCGGGACGCGGCGGCGTTTTTGCGACCGTGGGCCGCGTCGCCTCGGCGTTCTCCGGCGCCGGTTTTTCGTTGTTGCACGCAACCGCCAGGACGACGGCGATCATCGGGACGAGGATGCGTTTCATGCGAGTCTCTCCTTTGTACTGGTAGTGCGGCGGAGTGGCGGATCGTTACAACGCGCCTATAATCCGCGCCCGCAATGCCTCGTTCTTTCGAAGGAGATCTGGATGCCACGGGCCTGCGCTTCGGCATCATCGCGGCGCGGTTCAACGACGAGATCGTGTCCGGCCTGCTCGAAGGCGCGCTGACGTGCCTGGAGCGCCACGGTGCGAGCGACGACGCGGTCACGCTCTACCGCGTGCCGGGCGCGTTCGAGATCCCCACGCTCGCCGCGTACCTCGTCGCCCATCACGACGCCCTGATCACCCTCGGCTGTCTCCTCCGCGGCGACACCCCGCACTTCGACTTCATCTCCGCGCAGGTGACCAGCGAGCTGTCGCGCGTGTCGACGCAGGCGCGGTTCCCGATCGCATTCGGCGTGATCACGTGCAACACGCGCGAGCAGGCCGTCGAGCGCTCCTTGCCGGGCACGTCGAACAAGGGCTGGGAGGCGGCCCTGGCGGCCATCGAGATGGCCAACTTGTGGCGCGCCCTTCGCACGGAGGAGGCCTTCTGATGGGTGCCCGCCGCAAAGCGCGCGAGCTCGCGCTGCAGATGCTCTTTCAACACGACATGTCCGGCAATCAGCCCGACATGATCATCGACACGTTCGAGGAGCTGCAGAAGTCGAAGCCGAACACGCGCGAGTTCGCAACGAAGATCTTCCGCGGCACCGTCGACCACATCTCCGAGCTCGACGAGATGATTCAGAACCAGGCCGAGAACTGGCGCCTCTCGCGCATGGCCGCCGTGGACCGCAACATCATCCGCATGTCCGTCTACGAGTTCCTGCACGAGAACGACACGCCCAAGCTGGTGATCATCGACGAGGCCATCGAGATCGCCAAAAAGTACGGCACGCAGAAGTCCAGCCAGTTCATCAACGGCATCCTCGACGGGATATTGAAACGTTACAATCTCGGCGCGGATGAAGCGCGTAAGTGATGCGGTTGCCGGTTGCCGGTTGCTGGTTGCCGGTGAGACCGCGCTTGGACGACACAGCATCAGAAGCGTTGCCGGTTGCTGGTTGCTGGTTGCCGGTGAATTCGGGCTTGGACGACACGGCGCCTTGAACCGACGACAACCAACAACGAACAACCCGCTCTCGCGACGAATCACCGGCAACCGGCAACCACCAACCAGCAACGCGCTCCGGCACGGAGCGCCACGATGAGTCTCCTCGGCCGCCTCGAAGACCTTTCCCTCACCGACATCATCCAGATCGTCTATCTCTCGCGCCGTACCGGCGTGCTGGAGATCATCAACGAGGCCGGGCGGCACACGGTCCTCTTCCGGCAGGGCCTCGTCGTCAACGCCGCCGCGCCCGCGCATCCCGATCTGCTCTCGTACCTGGAAGCGGCGGGACTGGTGCTGCCCCAGCAA
>DATLBM010000082.1:0-6323 GCA_035526885.1 Thermoanaerobaculia bacterium
TGTGCGGGTTGTTGTAGACCGTCGGACCGCACGAGTAGACCCGCGCCTCTCCCGGGACGAGCGGGATGAACGGTTCTTTCTCGCGGGACAGCGTGTTGAAGAGCATCAGGTCCGACATGGCGGGGCGAGTATAGCGAGTCGAGTCGACGAGCCGACGAGCCGGGCAGCCGGGCAGCCGGGGAGTCGTCGAGTCGTCGAGTCGTCGAGTCGTCAAGTCGTCGAGTCTTCAAGTCGTCGAGTCTTCAAGTCGTCGAGTCTCACAGTCTCATAGAGGCCGGTGCATGGTTCCCCTATGAGGCTATGAGGCTATGAGGCTATGAGGCTTCTCGTCGACTCGACGACTCGTCGACTCGTAGACTCGTAGACTCGTAGACTCGTAGACTCGTAGACTCGACGACCTCGATGCCTCTCACCCGCACCGCCTTCGCCGCCCGCTTCGCCGGGCGCGCTCTCTTCGGCATGGTCCACCTCGGCCCGCTCCCGGGCGCGCCGCTCTTTGCGTCGATGGACGATGTGCTCGGGCTCGCACTCCACGACGCGCGTGCCTGCGCGGACGGCGGCTGCGACGGCATCGTGATCGAGAACTTCGGCGACCGGCCGTTCACGCGCGGGCGGGTGGAGGCGGAGACGATCGCCGCCATGACGCGCGTGATCACGGAGATCGCCCGCGAAGTGAAGCTGCCCTTCGGCGTGAACGTCTTACGCAACGACGCGCTGTCGGCGCTGGCCATCGCGGCCGCGACGGGCGCCGCGTTCATCCGCATCAACATCCACACCGGCGCCGCGGTGACGGATCAGGGCATCATCGAAGGCGACGCCTACACGACGCTGCGCAAACGCGCCGCTCTCGCGCCGGACGTGCTCATCTTCGCGGACCACCTCGTGAAGCACGCCGCGCCGCTGGGCGAGCCCTCGGCGAAGGACCTCCGCCTGCGCGGCCTCGCCGACGCGATCATCGTCACGGGCAGCGAGACGGGCGCCGCGGCAGACCCGTCGCGTCTCCGCGCCCTGCGCGAAGAAGTGGACGCACCGCTCCTCATCGGCAGCGGACTGACCGCGGAGAACGCGGCGCAGTTCGCTGCCGCCGACGGAGCGATCGCAGGCACCTCGCTCAAGACCAACGGCCGCGTCGATCGCGGCCGGGTCGAGAAGCTCGTCAGGGCGTGGAAGGGGCGCTGACGCGCCCCTTAAACAACCCGGCGACCGGTGGCCAACCGGTAGATGAGCAGGATCAACGCGAGCACCAGCAGGATGTGGATCAGGTTCCCGCCGATGTGCACCGCGAAGAATCCGAGCAGCCAGAGGATGACGAGAATGACGATGATCAGCCAAATTAAATTGCCCATGCGGCCGGGACAGTGCAAAGGCGGCGCCCGCTTGGCGTCCTCGCCTGCGGCTCGTCCGGGTTGCCGGTTGTCGGTAGCCGGTTGCCGGTGAGTTATGGCGAGGCGGACGATCTCGCGCTGAGGCACCGGCAACCGCCAACCGCCAACCGCCAACCGGCAACTGGCAACCGCGGACAAGCCGCAGGCGAGGACGCCCCCTGGAAGCGCCCGCACCGGTGTTATGTTCAGGCACGCGCATGAAGATCCACATGGTGTCCTTCGAGGACGGCATCACCGCCACGGGCTTCCGCAAGATGGCGGCCTTCATGGAGAAGGTGAATCCCGACACGCGTCTGTTCTACGTCGGGACGAACAGCTATCGCTCCTTCTGGAAGTCGTTCTCGCGGAAGATGGGCACCGCGCTCCAGTTCACGCCCGAGCACATCGACAGCATCGCCCGCGGACTCCTCGGCAGTGAGCTGCTGGCCGTGTCCTGCATGACCGGCTATTCCGATGTTGCGCGGAAGGTCATCGCGCGCGTCCGCGAACTGCAGCCCGCGACTTACATCATGTGGGGCGGCATTCATCCCATCATCTATCCCGAGAATGCGATCGAGGCCGGCGTCGATGCCATCTGCACGGGGGAGGGGGAGCTGGCCTTCGCGGAGTGGCTCGAGCTCTACACCGCCGGCAAAGACTTCTCGAAAGTGCAGAACTTCTGGTTCAAACAGAAGGACGGCACCATCGTGCGCAATGCCTTCCGGCCGCTCATGAGCGCCGCGGAGCTGGAAACGCTGCCGTTTCAAAAGTACGCCGGCGAAGAGTGGATCTACGCCCCGGACAAGGGCGCGTTCCGCCGCATCGAGCTGTCCGACTATCTGCAGAACAACGGGCTTGCGTATCAGGCCATCTGGTCGATCGGCTGCCCGCTGCACTGCACTTTCTGCGGCAACACCGTCTTCATCGCCAACGATCCGAAGTACAAACGGATCCGGCACACCTCGCCCGAGTACATCGTGAACGAGGTCAAGCGCGCGCGGCAGATCCATCCGCACCTGAACACGGTGCTGTTTCACGACGACAGCTTCATGGCCATCCCGCTGCCCGAGCTGACCGAGTTCGCCAAGCGCTGGCGCGAAGAGGTGGGGCTCAACTTCTGCGTCTACGGCGTGATCCCCAGCTACGTGCAGGCCGACAAGCTGGAAGTGCTGACCTGGGCAGGCATGAACCGCGTGCGCATGGGCGTGCAGAGCGGCTCGCAGCGCATTCTCGATTTCTATCGCCGTCCCACGCCCATCGCGCGCGTGGAGCGCGCCGCGGCGGATCTGGCGAAGTTCTCGACGTACCACATCAATCCGGCCTACGACATCATCGTCGACAACCCGGTGGAGACGCGGCAGGACGTCATCGACACGCTGGAGCTCATCTACCGGCTGGCCCGGCCGTTCACGCTGAACATCTTCTCGCTGCGCGTCATCCCCAACACCGTGCTCGAGAAGCAGATGAAAGAGAACGGCATCGATCTCGAGCAGATCAACGCCAACTACACGTCGCTGCGGCCGACGTTCGCGAACGTGCTGCTCTACATCCTGCTGGTGGCGCGCATCCCGCGTCCGTGGTTCGACCGGCTGCTGAAGCGCGTGCGCGCGTACAACGAGCCGCAGAAGATGTACCCCCTGACGATCTTCGCGGTGCGCATCCCCTGGCTGATCAAACAGGGACTGCGCCACCTGCGCTTCGGCGAGTTCTCCGTGATCACCGGCTACTCCGGCTTCATCCTCTGGAAGACCGGCCTGCTCGGACTCTGGAAGAAGCTCTTCGGCCGCAAGCTGAAAGTGGACGAGCAGAAGATCGAGTCGTGGATGCCGATCGACGTGGAGAAGGCTCGGGCGGAAGCGCAGTAACGACGACATGCGCGACGCGATCGGCATCGCGGGACTCATCGCCTGGTTCCTCCTCGGCGCCGTGAACATCGCGGTGATCACCGGCGCGCTGGCGTTGCCGACTCCGGTCACCATCGCGCTGGTCATCGCCCAGCTGGGCGCCCTTGCCGCCGCGGGCTGGTACCTCTTGCCGCTCATGGCATACGGCGGTCGCCGTCCCGATCCGGCGCGCGTGGCCGAGGTGCGGCGCAGCCGCGCGCTGGCGGGGACCATTCGCACCAGCGGAAGAATCGGCGGGGTCAGCGTCGGGTTCCCGCTCCTCGCCGTGACGGTTCACGAAGCGGGAATCATCCTCCAGCCGCTGCTCCTCACGCCGTGCGCGATCCTGCGCGGCGAGATCACCGCCGTGCAGGCCGGACGGACGGTGAAAGTCGAGCACACTTCGTCCGAGGTCGAGTCGCCGGTCGTGATCCGGAAAGTGTTTGGCGACGATCTCCTGGCCCGGCTTCTGGCGACGTTCTGACGCTGTGCTAATCTGAATCGCACACATACAACCCGCGGAGGCCTCTCATGAAGCACAACAACTTCGTGCTGTTCGTGTCGATCGTGCTGTTCGTCGGTGTCGTGGCCGTGGTTCCGGCCCGGCTCACGCCGCAGTGGTCGCTGACCGCCATCCTCGTCGCCTCGGCGGCGCTCACGCTCGTCATCGGGAAGTTGATCTTCGGCTCCTGGTGGGGCGTGCTCACCACGCCGCAGTACACGATCAGCCTCTCGCGCACGCAGACCGTGCTTTGGACGATCATCATCTGCGGCAGCTTCATGACCGTGGCCTTCGAGCGCCTCTCCGCCGGCGCCGACGCTCTCGCCTTCACCATCCCCGACACGCTCCTGGGCCTGATCGGCATCAGCCTGACCTCCGCCGTGGCCACGTCCGCGGTGCTGAGCGGCAAGTCCGGGAAGCAGGCCACGCAGGCGCAGGTCGACCTCGCGGCGAAGAAGAACGACACCACGGTCGAGGCCTGCGGCACGCTGTTCGGCTACAAGAACAAGACCGAGGCCTGTCTGATGGACATGTTCGAAGGCGACGAGCTGGGCGACGCGCACATCATCGACCTCGGCAAAGTGCAGATGTTCTTCTTCACCGTCGTCGGCGCCGTCGTCTACCTCGGCGAGATGTACTCGCAGCTCGGCGCCGTGCCCACGAGCCTGCCGAACCTGCCCGCGAACCTCGTCTATCTCATGGGCATGAGCCACGCGGGATACATTTGCAACAAGCTCCCGAACCGCACGCCCGACGCGACGGTGCAGTCCGCGGCCACGACGACGACCACCGTGACGCAATCCGTTCCGGCCGCAATGGCGGATCAGACGAAGATCCCGATCACGGCAGCGCAGCAGTGATGCGGTCCGCCAGCTGTCCCAGCGCCTGACTCATCGCCGCCACCACCGCCGCGCTGTCGTTCGACGCGACGGGCACGGTGATGCGCTCGTGCTTCGTCATTTCGCCCATCGTCCAGCGCGCGTCGAGGACGAAGACGTTGTCGGGGCCGGGCGCGAGGTCCTCGAACGTCACGTACAGCGATCGCATCGCCCCGGGCTTCGCCTGGCCCGGGAGGACCACCATGCCTTCCGGGAGCCGCGACGCCAGATCGAACGACAGCGTGTGCATGACCATGTCCTCGAGCGGCGAAGCCCACTGATGCTGGCCGCGCACGTCGAGCTTGTTGTCCGCAGCGCGCGTCGTCACTTCGCGGCGATCGAGGCCGGGCGGGAGCTCGATGCCGTCGATGCCGATCGGCGTCCCGGAGAGCGTCGTGCGCGTGGTGGCGGCGCCGGGAACCGTGTCCAGCGCGTAGAACGTGTTCGGCGTGCGTTTCATCAGGCCGCAGCCCGTGAGAAGCGGCGCGAGGAGCAGCGTCAGAACGAGAAAGCGTTTCACGGACGTCTCCCCTTGATCACCGAGTCCGGATTCTCCTGGAGGTAATTCGCCAGCGCGCGCACGGCCTCCGCGGCCCGCGTCAGCTCGCGCACCAGCTCCGCGATGTCGTAGCCCTGTTTCTGCGAGGTGCCCATCAGTTGCTCCGCGCGTTTGGCCGCCGCCTCGGCCGACTCGGCCGCGTTGCGCAGGCTCTCCACGATGGGATCGATGTTCTGCGTGACCTTGCCCACCGCGCCTTCGACCTGCTTGGCCGAGCGATTGGCCGACTCCGACGCGCTGCGCAGATTGCCGATGATCGGATCCGCGTTGCGTCCCGCCGTCACGGCGATCTTCTCCACTTCGGCCATCGAGCGATCGAGCCGCTGGAGACTGTTCTCCAGCGCGGGATCGTTGACGATCGTGCGCAGTCGCGAGGTCGTGGCGCGGATGTCCGTGGCGATCTCCTGCAGCGGCAGATTCTTGATCGTCGCCGCGACGTCCGTGATCGCGCTCATCGCGCCGCTGAGGCCATCGCCCGCGTTCGAGGCCGGGATGATCGGCGGATCGCTCATCACCAGCCGTCCCGTGCCCGCTTTGGCCGTGAAGTCGAGGTTCACCGCGCTCGCGCCGGGCAGCACCAGACTCGTGGCCAGCGAGGCGCGCATGCCCTTGTTCACCATCTTGGCCATGGCCCCGTCGAACTGCGAGCGCAGCTCCGCGCGCGACGTCGCGTCGCTGACCGGAAACTCCAGCTGCCGCGGATCGATCTCGAGCATCACCGGCGTCTCCAGGCTCGCCGTCGAGGGCAGATAGCGCAGACGCACGTCGCGCACGCGCCCGACCTTCACGCCTTTCATCTGCACCGGCGTGCCCACGGTCAGTCCGCGGACCGAGCCGGGGAAGTACGTCACATAGTTCAGATGTGGACCATCGGACGCGGCCATCGCGGCGTTCTCGGAATCGAACAACCGGAAATGCGCCTGGTTCGCCGCCGGCGCACCGGCCATCACCTCGGGCGTGTAGAACGCCACCGGCGCGTTGAGGATCGACGCCAGCCCGCCGCTCATCGTCGCGCCTGCGCCGCCCAGCGAGAATGACAGGCCGTTCGCGCGCCAGAAGCGCGTGGCCTGGCGCACGTAATTCGTGTAGCGCTGCGAGACGAAGACGTGGATGAACGTCATGTCGCGCGGTTCGTCG
>DATLBM010000083.1:0-6730 GCA_035526885.1 Thermoanaerobaculia bacterium
GTCGCCTACTGCAATACCGTCTTCGCGTAACCCGTCTTGCCGCTGCGAAGGTCGAGCATTCCCACTGACACGCGGTCGCGGCCGGGACCCACGGTGAGATTCACGCCGTAGGCGATGCTCTTGCCGCGCAGCTTGTTCACGGTCTCGGCGTTCCACTTGAAGTTGCGCGTCTCCTGCTGCGGCTGGGCGCCGCCGGTGGCGTCGCCGACGGATACGAACACGGAGAATGCGCAGACATAGTCGGCACCCTCTTTCGCGACCTGCAGACGGTCGAAGGGAATCATCACGCGCACCGTCATCTTGCGCGTGCCGTCCGCCGCGGGCACGCCCGGCTCTGCCACGAGGTTGATGCCGAGGTCGTTGGAGCCGGGATCGCTGAAGTGCTGGCTGAGGACCTGGTCCGCCACCTGCCACTCGGGGCTGACTGCGGCGGCGGCGATGGAAGCGCGCGCAGTGAGTCCGCCCTTCGTCTTCACGACGATCTTCGTCTCCGGCGTGATCGGCGACTGGGAGCGATAGCCGAGGGAGTAGTAGCTATCGAGATCGGTGCGGATGTCGCTGAGGGCGACCTCCGCGCCGCGTCCCACGTGCGACTCGCCACCCGTCGCGAACGCGAGGCGGTAGAACCCGTCGACAGAGGCGTTGAGCGCAGAGAAGTTCGACCCCGCGCCACCCGCAACACGCGAACCAATGTCGTTCGACTGCTTGTCGTTCACGTCCGGATTCACGGCGTAGAAAGGAATCCCTTTGAGACGCGCCGAGGTAGCGAGGGCATCGACGTCCCTCGTCACGTCGAACGACGTTTTCTCCAGAAGAGGCGAGTCGAGGTTGGCGTTCGCCGACTTCATCGACCTCGCTTTGTTTCGCTGGGTGCGCTCGATGTCTTTGAGCGCAGAGTCCAGGCGTTGGAAGATGTCCGATCCCGGGAACAGAGGGAGCGCCCCGCCGACGAGCACGACGAGACGCCGGCCACCAGGGACGGCGGAGAATTGATTGAGCGTGGAGGAAAGCGCCTTCAGCGTCTGGCGCGCTTCGTTCTGCCGGCTTCCGGCGAAAGCCCGGGCACGCGTGAGGATCAGGCCGTAGTCGATCGAATCCGCAAGCTTCTCTTCTTCTGAGGAGGAGGGAGATGGCGCACCCGAACGCGGATCGGTCTGTTGCGACCTCGACGTCTCCATCAGGCTGGCTTTGGGAAGCTCGCCGCTCGCAGCACGGATGAGCTCCGCAAACATGTTGTTGACCTCGGTCTCGTCGATGTGGATCGCGGCGGGCTCTTTCTCCATGGCGTCGAGCGCCGCGTCAATGACCGCGCGGTCCGAGGTCCAGGGCGTGCGAGGATGCGACGTCCCTGCAATCGTCACGACCATGATCCGGTCGCCGGGCGAGTTGAGGAGTTGATCGATCGTCTTGCGCAGCGCGGCGATCGTCTTCTTGCGCGCACCCATGGGAATCGTGAGGTTGTCGACGGCGACGAGGATGCGCCGGGGAACGACGGTCAGCGTCCCTTCCGTGGTCGAGCCCCGGCGGACCTCAGAGAGGTTCGTGATCTCCCGGCGCGCTCCGTTCTCCAGGACCTCGAAGTCGTTTGCGGTGAGGCCGTTCACGGGCTTCCCCTGCCCATCGGTCACCACGACGTCGAGATTCGTCAGTTGAACCTCGATCGCCTCGGAAGCCGCTGGCTGCTGGGCGAATGCCGCACAAACAACTGAGAACGCTACTGCGACAGCGAGGGCTCGGAACATGTCATCCTCCGGATCGCGGTCATTGTACGCGGCGGGGAAGATGTCCTCCCGCTCTTGGGTTAGAATGCGCGTCCTTCAGCACGGAGAGATGGGTGAGCGGCTGAAACCAGCGGTTTGCTAAACCGCCGTAGGGGGTAAACCTCTACCGAGGGTTCGAATCCCTCTCTCTCCGCCATTTGGCTTGCCCGCCCGCCGAGGAATTGCTCCCGGCCTTGAATGCGCAGCAACAGCGCCGGCTTCCCAATCTCCCGTTCCACCAACGCGTCCGTTCAACGCGCTGGGCTTGTCATCGACTCCGCGGTCTGGCGTCACCACTCTTCGAGCACGCGTCAGTCGATCCGCTTGAGAGGCTCGTGCGCCGGGCCGTTGAGCACTTCTCCCGTAGGGGCGAAGCGTGAGCCGTGACAGGGGCAATCCCAAGTGCGCTCAGCCTCGTTCCAGGCAACGTCGCACTTCATGTGCGTGCACACGGGTGAGAGGCAGTGCAGTCTGCCAAGATCGTCACGATATGCAGCGGTCTTCTTTCCGTCGATCTCGAGGATTTTCCCCGCGCCCGCGGGCACGTCGTGGACGCTCTTCCCTTCCACGTCTGCCGAGGTGAGACGGTCGGAGAGGAGATGGGCCGGGAAGTGGGCGTTCGCCGTGATGAACTCCCTCGTCGTCATGTGCGGGCGGTTCCGCGCTGTATCGAAAACGTCGGCCCACGGATTGGCGACGCCGAGAATGAGATCGGTGACGATCATGGCGCCGACGGTGCCGAAGGTCATGCCCTGGCCCGAGTAGCCGGTGGAGACGTAGACGTCTTTCGAGCCGCCGATGAGAGGAAGCCCTCCGTGTGGCTCGATGATTTGTCCTGACCAGCGAAAGCGCTCGGCGTGCTCCCCGAAATACTCGCGGGTGTACGCGGCGACACGATCGAAGCAGGCGTCGGTATTCTCTTCCTCGCCGACGCGATGATCCTCGCCGCCGACGATGAGGAACGTGCCCTGATCGGTCTCCTGCCAGCGCGTGTAGTGATACGGGTCGGCCGTGTCCCAGAACAATCCGTCGGGATGCGCGCCGTTTTCGACGAAGGCCATTGCGTACGAGCGGTACGCGGACCCCTTCACGTGCACGTGCGTGAATCCGCCGATGGGCACGTTGGTGGCCATGAACACGTGCTCCGCGGTCACGGTGCCGTGCTCCGTCTCGACGACGCCTTTGTCGACTCTCGTCGCGAACGTGTTCTCGAAAATCTGCGCGCCCGCGGCCACGGCCTGTTTTGCCAGCGCGTTCACGTATTGGCGCGGATGGAACTGCGCCTGATTCGGCCAGAGCACGGCGCCGCGCGTCTCGAACGGCAGCGGCACTTGATCGACGTACTGCGCGTCCAGTCCCGCCTCGCGCGCGGCGACCGCTTCATTCTTCAGCTCCGCGACGTACTTGCGTTTCTCCGTGTACAGATATCCGGGCACGCGCTTGAAGCGGCAGTCGATGGAAAAGCGCTGCACGAGCTCCGCGATTTTCTCGAGCGCGGCGCGGCTGGCCTCGGCCACGAGCCTGGCCTCCTCCATCGACCAGTGCCGCTTGATGTAGTGATACCGCGCATCGATGGCCTCGGTGATGTGCGCCGTCGTGTTGCCGGTCTCGCCCGCGGTGACGATGTCTTTTTCGATCACCACGACGGAGCGGCCTTTTTCGGCGAGCAGGAGCGCGGCGGTGATTCCGGTGATGCCGGCGCCGACAATGACCACGTCCGCGCGCACGTCTCCGCGCAGCGGCTCGTAGCGCGGTGCGGACGCGGTGGCTTCCCAGAGGGAGGTCGATTGCTGTTTCACGCGGCGCGCTGGAGCAAGATCCGTGCGTGACGAAAAATGCTGAGAAACTGACGCAAATCGTCACTCTCGGGCATGCTTCGTGCTCGCCATGAGACCGCCACTCACACGGCACGGCTGTTCAGAAGTTTCATTCTTGAACCCCGGGAAGGAGATCAATTCAATGGCAACGAGTAAGCGCGGTTTTGCGTCGATGGACGCGTCGAAGCAGCGAGAGATTGCAAGCAAAGGTGGGCGCGCCGCCCACGCGAAGGGCACGGCTCACGAGTTCACTTCCGATGAGGCGCGCGTCGCCGGCCGCAAGGGCGGCGAGGCGGTGAGCCGGGATCGTGCGCACATGGCCGCGATCGGCCGCGAGGGCGGCCACAGCCGTGGAGCACGTGCGCGCGCTGCCGCAGCGGGCACGGGAGCCGCCATCGGCGCGGTCGCCGGCGTGGCAATCGGAGCGGGCGCGGCCTACGCGGTCTCGCATCGCCACTCTCACGACGACGACGTCATCGTCAGCACCGATGTTTCGCAGGGCACGGGCTCGCAGCCGTTCGTGCGCCAGGCCAACGAGGAGCGCAGCGGGTTCGAGTCGGGCAACCGCAACTCGTCCAACGACCGCGGCTTCGGTTCGTCCAACGATCGCGGTCTCGACGACGATCGCAATCGACGCTTTTGACGTTTTCGGTAGGGCGGGCTGAAGCCCGCCCTACGTTTCTTCCATGCGGTCGGCCAGCTCGCCGCCGAGCCATCCCGTGACCACGGTCAGCAGAACGCCGAGGCCGGAGAGCAGAATGGCGATGGACTCCGGTGCGGCCGGCGCATCGCGGCGCAGCAGCCAGCTCGCGGCGTAGAGCATCGCCACGACGCCCA
This sequence comes from Thermoanaerobaculia bacterium, assembly GCA_035526885.1. Taxonomy (GTDB): domain Bacteria; phylum Acidobacteriota; class Thermoanaerobaculia; order Gp7-AA8; family Gp7-AA8; genus QHVT01. The sequence goes on from DATLBM010000083.1 coordinate 4,415, forward strand.
TTCCGCCGCCGTGCAGCGCGCCCATTCTTCGCGCGCGCGTTCCCCGCGGAATCCCCAGAAAATCGATGACGCCGAACAGCGCCGCGGCGGCGCCTCCGCACACGCCCGCGAAAATCATCCACCACGCGACCAGCGCCAGTTGATCGCTTCGGTGGAGCATCCAGGCCAGGTCGAAGAAGAACGACGTCGCCAGAAGCCCCAGGGGAAAAACGATGAGGATGCGATGCACCTTCATTCGAAGGCCATCTTAACCACTTCCGCGAAGTGCAGCGTTTCGCGTCCCGTGCCCTGCTCGATCTGTTCGCGGCAGGAGAAACCGTCCGCGATGATGAGCGTCTCCGCCTCCGCCTCGCGCACCATCGGCAAGATCACGCGCTCGCCGAGCTTCATCGACAGGTCGTAGTGGCGCGCCTCGAAGCCGAACGCGCCGGCCATGCCGCAGCAGCCGGAGTCGGGATGCACGAGATCGATGCCCATCCTGCGCAGCACCGCTTCTTCAGCGTCGAAGCGCATGATCGATTTGTGATGACAGTGCGCCTGCACGACAGCCTTGCGGCGCAGTTGCCGAAGCTCGACGCCGTCGCGCACGAGCAGCTCGCTGAGCGTGAGCACGTCCCGCTTCTCGTTCGGAAAGAGATTCGGCAGCTCGTCGCGGAACACGGCCACACAGCTCGGCTCCAGTCCCACGATGGTCACGTCCGGATCGGTGTGGTCCAGCGTCTCGCGCAGGAGTTTCTTCGCGCGATCGAGAAAACCCCAGTCGTAGAGCGGGCGTCCGCAGCAGAGCCGTTTCTTCGGGATCTCGACCTGGTAGCCTGTTTTCTCGAGGACGTCCGCGGCCGCGAGCAGCGTCGACGGCGTGAAGTGGTTGTTGAACGTGTCGGGCCACAGCAGGACTTTTTTCGGATGCGTTGAAGCGCGTTTCGCATAAAGCTCGCGGAACGTTTTCGGCGCGAACCTCGGCATCGTGCGCGCCTTCGCCACGCCGATGAATGGTTTCCCGAGCTTCATCAGCACGTTCGCCACACCCGGCGCGTGCTGCGCGATGCCCGCCCACGTGTGAATGAGGCCCATCGTGTACGCGGCCATCGGCCGCATGCGCCCTTCGTAGTAATGCGACATGAACTCGGCTTTGTACGTGGCCATGTCCACCTGCGTGGGGCAGTCGCCTTTGCAGCCTTTGCACGCCAGGCAGAGGTCGAGCGCTTCCTTCACCGCCTCGTTGCGCCACGAGCTGGGCGTTACTTTTCCTTCGAACATCTCGAAGAGCAGCCGCGCGCGGCCGCGCGTGGAGTGCTCCTCCTCGCGCGTGACCTGGTAGCTCGGGCACATCGTGCCGCCATCGAGTCGTCTGCAGCGTCCCACGCCCACGCAGCGCAGCACCGCGTGGTTCATGCGGCCGTAGTCCTCGGCGAACGTGAAGTGCGTCACGGGATTCCACGGCGCGTACTGTTTGCCGAGGCGGAGATTCTCGTCGGGCTGGTAGGGCAGGACGAGCTTTCCGGGATTCATTTTTCCTTCGGGATCCCAGAGCGTTTTCACCTCGCGGAAGGCCTGCATCAGCTCCGGGCCGAACATCTTCTCGAGCAGCGCGGCCCGCGCCTGTCCGTCGCCGTGCTCGCCCGAGAACGAGCCGCCGTACGACGCGACGAGGTCCGCGGCGTCGTTCAGAAACGCGCGGAACCTGGCGATGCCTGCGTCGGACGTGAGATCGAAGTTCGTGCGCGTGTGCACGCAGCCGTCGCCGAAATGGCCGTAGAAGTCGCCGCCGTATTGATACTGCTCGAGGAGCTTGCGCAGATCGCGCAGGTAGCGGCCCAACTTGTCCGGCGCGACGGCCGCGTCTTCCCACCCTTCCCACATGAGCGGCTTGCCGGGAACGTGTCCCGTTGCTCCGAGGCCGGACTCGCGCACCGCCCAGACGAAGCGCGCTTCTTTGGTGGCGTTGTCGAAGAGGCGCGTGTTGGAAAGCGTCGATGCGAGGCGCTGCGCTTTGGCCATGGCCTCGTCGATCGTCGCGCCGCCGAACTCCGCGAGCATCCATCCACCGCCCGGCGGCAGCAGCTCGATGCCGTGCGGGTTCATCTTCTTGTGGGCCTGATCGCGTACGAGCAGGTCGTCGAAGCCCTCCAGGCCGATGGGACCGAAGCTCAGCACGCGCGGCACGTCGTCCGCCGCTTCGTAAACGGTGGGATAGCCGATCACGAGCAAGGCGCGCGCGGGCGGGCTGTGCACCAGCTTCGTCTTCGCCTCGAGCGTCAGCGCCAGCGTGGACTCGCTGCCGACGAGCAATCGCGCAACGTGGAATCCGTTCTC
>DATLBM010000084.1:0-7535 GCA_035526885.1 Thermoanaerobaculia bacterium
CCACCTTCTCCCGTTTCTTCAAAGTGCGCGACCAGATCGAGACCACCGTCGCGAAGAACGACTTCTCCACGGTGCGTTACGTGAAGCGCCTCGACGAGGACGGCGACAAGATCGAGGAAGTGACCACGATCGACGACGGCATCGCCACGCGCAAGCGCCTCAAGATCAAGACGACCAAAGTTCCTCGCCCCGTGTTCGACCCGATCTCGGTCATCTATCTGCTGCGGACGCGCGACCTCGCCATCGGCAAGGTCCACGACTTCGACCTCATCGCCGACGGCAAGCTCTACACCGTGCACGCGCGCGTCGTGCGCAAGGAGAAAGTGCAGACGCCCGCGGGCACGTTCAACTGCGTTCGCGTCGAGCCGCAGATGATGAGCGCCGGCGTCGAGCGCGAGGAGCGCCTCTTCATCTGGTACACCGACGACGAGCGCAGGCTGCCGGTGCGCATCCGCACCGAGATCAAAGTGGGAGCGATCACGGCATCGCTCCGCGGCACCGCGAGCGGCGTGACATCTCCCGAGCCGCCACCCCTGGCCGAACCGGCCAAATGACGGGTGGTACTCTTTAGAAAGCACATATGAGTGTTCGTCTCGGTGAGCTCCTCACCAAAGCGAGTCTGATCACGCAGGATCAGCTCAAGGAAGCGTTGCGCGTCCAGAAGGAAACCGGCGGGAAGCTGGGGGAGACCCTCATCAAGCTCGGTTTCGTCTCGGAAGAAGACATCACCGAGTGTCTCTCGCAGCAGTTCGGCGTGCCGTCGATCAACCTCCAGCACTTCGAGATCGACGCCGGCGTCATCAAGCTCATCCCCGGCGACGTGGCCCGCAAGTACAACATCCTCCCGGTCAACAAGACCGGCGCCACGATCACCATCGCCATGGCCGATCCGACGAACGTCTTCGCCATGGACGACATCAAGTTCATGACCGGCTACAACGTCGAGCCGGTGGTGGCTTCCGAGCTGGGGATCAAGGCCGCCATCGACAACTACTACGGCACGACCTCGTCGCTCGAGCTGAAGAAGGTCATGGAAGACCTTCAGACGCAGGAGACGGCCGACCTCGAGGTGCTCGAGGACGACGAAGAGCTCGACGTCAGCGCGCTCGCCGATTCCGCCGAGGAAGCGCCGGTCGTGAAGCTGTGCAATCTCATCCTCACCGACGCCATCAAGCGCGGCGCGTCCGACATCCACATCGAGCCGTACGAGAAGGAGTATCGCGTCCGCTTCCGCATCGACGGGATCCTGTACGAGATCATGAACCCGCCGCTGAAGCTGAAGGACGCGATCACTTCGCGCATGAAGATCCTGGCCAAGCTCGACATCTCGGAGAAGCGCCTGCCCCAGGACGGCCGCATCAAGCTGAAGATCAAGCTCGAGGACAAGAACAAGGAGCTCGATTTCCGCGTCTCCTCGCTGCCCACGCTCTTCGGCGAGAAGATGGTCATGCGACTCCTCGACAAGGACAACCTCCGCCTGGACATGACCAAGCTCGGGTTCGAGCCGGAGTCGCTGGCGCGTTTCGAGGAAGCGATCTTCAAACCGTGGGGCATGGTGCTCGTGACCGGTCCCACGGGATCGGGCAAGACGAACACGCTCTACTCCGCGCTGTCGAAGGTCAATTCGCCCGAGGTGAACATCATGACGGCGGAGGACCCGGTGGAGTTCAACCTGCCGGGGATCAACCAGGTGCAGATGAAGGAGCAGATCGGGCTGAACTTCGCCGCGACGCTGCGCTCCTTCCTGCGCCAGGATCCGAACATCATCCTGGTCGGCGAGATCCGCGACTTCGAGACGGCGGAGATCGCGATCAAGGCGGCGCTCACGGGTCACCTCGTGCTCTCGACGCTGCACACCAACGACGCGCCGTCGACCATCAACCGCCTGATGAACATGGGCCTCGAGCCTTTTCTCGTGGCCACGGCCACGCAGCTCATCGCGGCGCAGCGCCTGACGCGCCGCATCTGCACCCAGTGCAAGGAAGCCGTCGAGATGTCCAACCAGGCGCTCCTCAACCTCGGCTACAAGAAAGAGGAAGTGGGAACCTTCACCGTCTACAAGGGCCGCGGCTGCGACAAGTGCAACAACACCGGCTACAAGGGACGCGTGGCGCTGATCGAGGTCATGACCATCGATGACGACATTCGCGATCTCATCCTCTCCGGCGGCACCGCCATCGACATCAAGCGCAAGGCGATGGAGAACGGCATGCTCACGCTGCGCCGCTCGGGACTGACTAAAATCAAAGAAGGTATGACGACGGTCGAAGAGGTCGTCCGCGAAACCGTGTTATAGGAAGAAACATGGCCGTCACACTGCACCAACTGCTGAAAACGATGGTCGAGCGCGGCGGCTCCGACCTCCACGTCACCACCAATTCGCCGCCGCAGATCCGCATCGACGGCAAGCTCGTGCCGCTGGACATGCCGCCGCTGAACGCGCCGGAGACCAAGCAGCTCGCCTACTCCGTGCTCACCGACGCGCAGAAGCATCGCTTCGAGGAGAACCTCGAGCTCGACCTCTCCTTCGGCATCAAGGGGCTGGCCCGTTTCCGCGCGAACATCTTCAACCAGCGCGGCGCGACCGCCGCCGTCTACCGCCAGATCCCCTACGAGATCCTCGGCTTCAAGGAGCTCGGTCTCCCGCCGATCGTCGAGGAGATCTGCAACAAGCCGCGCGGCCTCGTGCTCGTCACCGGTCCCACCGGCTCGGGCAAGTCCACGACCCTGGCAGCGATGATCGACAAGATCAACCGCGAGCGCCACGAGCACATCATCACGATCGAGGATCCCGTCGAGTTCCTCCATCAACACAAGAACTGCATCGTCAACCAGCGCGAGCTGCACGCCGACACGCACTCCTTCGGCAACTCGCTCAAGAGCGCGCTGCGACAGGATCCCGACGTGGTGCTCATCGGCGAGATGCGCGACCTCGAGACCATCGAGTCCGCGCTGCGCATCGCCGAGACGGGCCACCTCACCTTCGGCACGCTGCACACGAACTCCGCGGCGCAGACCATCAACCGCATCGTGGACGTCTTCCCCGCGCACCAGCAGCCGCAGATCCGCGCGCAGCTCTCGTTCGTGCTCGAGGGCATCCTCTGCCAGGCGCTGCTCGCCAAAGCCAACGGCAAAGGCCGCGTGATGGCCATGGAGATCCTCGTTCCCAACGCCGCCATCCGCAATCTGATCCGCGAGGACAAGGTCCACCAGATCTATTCGATGATGCAGACCGGGCAGAGCAAGTACGGAATGCAGACTTTCAATCAGTCGTTGGCGACGCTGTACTTCAAGAAGCTGATCACGCTGCAGACCGCGCTTTCGCGGTCGTCGAATCCCGACGAGCTGCAGGAGATGATCTCCCGCGGCGCCGGCGCGATCTTCCCGCAGGGAACGACTCAGACGATCGGAGCATCACGGCCCAGCAGGCCGGCTTAATGTAGGACAGGCTTCAGCCTGTCCCCGGGTGTGTGGAGGAACAAATGCCGACATTCGAGTGGAAGGGGACAGCCAGGAACGGGCAGGCCACCGGCGGCGTGCAGGTAGCCGATTCCAAGGACGCCGTCATCGCCATGATGCGGCGGCAGCAGATCGTCGTCACGGCCGTCAAGGAGAAGGGCAAGGAGATCGCTCTTCCCAAGTTCGGCGGCGGCGTTTCTCCGCAGGCCATCGCCATCTTCACGCGCCAGTTCTCGGTCATGATCGACGCCGGCCTCCCGCTGGTGCAGTGCCTGGAGATCCTCGGCAACCAGCAGGACAACAAGACCTTCAAGCGCGTCCTCATCCAGATCCGGCAGGACGTCGAGTCGGGCTCCAACCTCGCCGACTCCATGCGCAAGCATCCCAAGGTCTTCAATGACCTCTACACGAACATGGTCGCCGCCGGCGAGGCGGGCGGTATTCTCGACACGATCCTGCAGCGCCTGGCCACCTACATCGAGAAGGCCGTCAAGCTCAACTCGCAGGTCAAGTCGGCGATGATCTATCCGGTCGCCGTCATCAGCATCGCGGTGATCGTCGTCGCGGTCATTCTCTGGAAGGTCATCCCGGTCTTCGCCTCCCTTTTCGAATCACTCGGCGCGGAGCTGCCGCTGCCCACGCGCGTCGTCATCGCGCTCTCGAACTTCATCGCCGATTTCTGGTGGCTGATCGGAATCCTCTTCGTCGCCGGCTGGATCGCGATCAAGAAATATCACCAGACCTACAAGGGCAAGCGTGTCCTCGACGGCCTGCTGCTGAAGGTGCCCGTGCTGGGCATTCTCCTGCGCAAGATCGCCGTGGCCCGCTTCTGCCGCACGCTGGCGACGCTCACCGCGTCCGGCGTTCCCATCCTGGACGGACTGCAGATCACCGCGCGTACCGCCGGCAACTCGGTCGTGGAAGACGCCATCATGGCCACGCGCAAATCGGTCGAGGAAGGCAAGACCATCAGCGAGCCCCTCGGCGACACGGAAGTCTTCCCGCCGATGGTCGTGCAGATGATCGCCGTCGGCGAGCAGACCGGCGCGCTGGACACGATGCTCTCGAAGATCGCCGACTTTTACGAAGAGGAAGTCGACGTCGCGGTGGCCGGCCTGATGAAGCTGCTCGAGCCGATCCTCATCGCATTCCTCGGCGTCTGCATCGGCGGCATCGTCATCGCCATGTACATGCCGATGTTCTCGCTCATCGGACAGCTGGGATAAAAACGGTGGAGGACAGGCAATCCTGCCTGTCCTCTCCTCCAGGACCGGCAGGATTGCCTGCGCTCCACTATGAGTAACGACGTGCGCATGCTCATCGCCGTCCGCGTCGTGGTCGTCACGACGCTGCTCCTCGCGGCGCTGATCATCCAGTACACGATCCGCGAGGTCCTGCCCATCGACTATCTGTACGTCGCCGCCGGCGCCACGTACGCGCTCACGCTCCTCTACATCGGCCTCGCGTTCTCCGTCCCCTCGCGCACGCTCAACCTGGCCATCCAGACCGGCGGCGATCTCTTCGTCGAGACGCTGCTCGTGTACTTCACCGGCGGACTCGACTCGCCGTTCTCCTTCCTCTACCTCGTCTCCGTGATCACCGCGTCGATGCTCCTGTATCGCCGCGGCGGACTGCTCGCCGCATCGGCCGCATCCATCCTCTACGGCGTGCTCGTCGACCTGATGTACTACAACGTCCTGCCCATGCCCGAGCAGTCGATGTTCCTGCCCACGGACTGGTCGGGCTCACGGCTGTACTTCAACATGGCCGCGAACTTCTCCGGCTTCTACGCGACCGCACTCCTCACCTCGTACCTTTCCGAACAACTGCAGCGCACATCCAAAGAGCTCGATGCGAATCGCCAGAACCTCGCCGAGCTGCGCGCCCTCAATCAGAACGTCGTCGAGTCCATCCCCTCGGGACTGATCACGCTGACGTCTTTCGGCACCGCGTCCTTCATCAATCCCGCCGGCGCCGCGATCCTCCGCGCCGAGCCGATGTCCTTCCTCGGGCGCCATATCTCCGAGCTCGGCTTCTTCACCAAAGATCAGTGGATCTCCGCTCGCGAAGACCTCGCCAAAGGCGCGGTGGTGCGCCAGGAGGTGGAGCGTCTCGACGAGAGCGGCAACGCGCGCAGCATCGGCTTCGCCGTCTCGCCGCTGCTCGCGCTCGACGGCTCGTTCTCCGGCTACACGCTCATCTTTCAGGACCTGACCGACGTCAAGAAGCTGGAAGCCGAAGTGCGATTGAAAGACCGCATGGCGGCGGTGGGTGAGTTGTCCGCGGGCATCGCTCACGAGATCCGCAATCCGCTCGCGGCCATCGCCGGCTCCGTGCAGGTGTTGAAGAAATCGCAGTCGCTGACGCCGCAGGAGCAGCGATTGATGTCCATCGTGCTGAAGGAATCGGAGCGCCTCAACAAGTCGATCTCCGACTTTCTGCGCTTCGTGCGCCCGCAGGAAAAGCGCACCATCGCCTTCGACGTCGCGGCGTCGCTTTCCGAGACCCTCGACCTGCTCGAGAACTCCCCCGAGTTGCACGAGAAGCACGAGATCCGCCGCGAAATCGCGCCGCCGTCGTTCGAGCTCGCCGGCGATGCGGACCAGATCCGCCAGGTCTTCTGGAACCTCGCGCGCAACGCCGTCGCCGCGATGCCGCACGGCGGCGTGCTCATCGTGCGCACGATCGTCGACGACGGCACGTACCGGATCGTGTTCAGCGATAACGGCCGGGGAATGTCGCAGGCGGATCTGCAGCGCCTGTTTCAGCCGTTCCGCACCAACTTTCCCTCGGGCACAGGCCTGGGCATGGCCATCTCGTATCGCATCGTGCAGGCGCACGGCGGGAAGATCGACGTGGTCTCGCGCGAAGGCGAGGGAACGGCCATCGAGGTCTCGCTGCCGCTGGCGCACGTAGGACGGGCTTCAGCCCGTCCATGGGCCTTCTAACGGGCAGCGAATTTCACCAGCACCTTGTTCTCCCCCGCGCGCACATCCACCTGAATCGGCGGAAACAGCGCGCCCGCGGCCACGATGGCCTCCGCTTCCTCATCCGTGCGATACGGCCAGAATTCGTAGCTGCCGCTGGGGATGTTGCGCAGTTGCGCGTCGCTGTCGTCGCCCGTGGCCAGCCGCAGCCCCTGCACGGCCGCCAGCTCGTCGGCCACTTCGGCCGGCACGAGCTCTCCGTTGAAACGCATGAGCAGCGAGAAGGGCGGCATCGTGCGGCCGTCGGTCGTGCGCGTGCGCAGCTGCAGCGACGATGACGTCGCGGGCAGGTAGATGCGCAGCCGTCCGTTCTCGCGGCTCGCGCGCACCATCGCGAACGGTCCTTCCTTCGAGATCGCGAACAACGTCGCCGGCTGATCCGCGGGAACCGCGATCTCCGCGCGGCCGTCTTCGTTCGTGGTCGTGCGCGCGCAAATGCGCCCGTCGCTGACGCAGACGACGCGCGCGCCCGCGATCGGATCGTTCGCGCGGTCGATGACCACCACCGCGACTTCGCGTCCCGCATCGACGCGCACGTCGACGTCGCGCAGAGGCGCATCGTCATCGAGCGTAAACGCGATCGCGTCGGGCTCGAGATGCCGCGGCGGAAGCACGCGCAGCTTCTGCCGCCCGTGCCGGACGCCGATGAAATCGAACGTCCCTTCGCGCGCGGTGGTCAGCTTCACCAACTCCTCGGAATCCGCGGTGTTGGTCTGCAGCACCACCTGCGCCTCGGAAAGGGGCGCGCCGCTCTTTGCGTCGCGTACGACGCCGCGCACGCGGCCGTCCGGGATGTCGATGATCACGCGCGCGGGATCTTCGATCGCCGCGATTTGCGTGAACACCGACGGCAGCGCGGGCGTGCGCACTCTGCACACGAAGTCGCCGCGTTGCCACATCGGCGCGCGGAACGTACCGTCCGCCGCCACGACGATGCCCGCCCGCCATTGAAACTCGCGATGCTCGAGCGTCACCGTGCCCGCGCCGGCAACAGTGCCGCCGAGGGTGACGCGTCCGGTGACGACGAATGGCTGGATGGTGATGGTGATCCGTCTCGCGTCGGCGTTGCCGAGGGCGAGCTTCGTGGAG
>DATLBM010000085.1:0-11027 GCA_035526885.1 Thermoanaerobaculia bacterium
GGTGAAGAACTTCATGCCGCGCACGCCGGCAGCGGATCCCTCGACTTCGCTCGGGATGACACGCGCTTTCGCACGTGTCATTTCCCCGCGCGGGCCGCGGCGGCCTCGCTCATCTCGCGCTCCTGCGTGTTCGAGATGGGCGGGTTGTACGCGGCGATGCCGGTCACGGTCTGACCGATGACGAGGTTGTGGATGTCGTGTGTACCCTCATACGTGTACACCGACTCGAGATTCATCATGTGGCGGATGACCGGATACTCGTCGGACACGCCGTTCGCGCCGAGGATGTCGCGGGCGATGCGCGCGCATTGCAGGGCGACGTCGCAGTTGTTCATCTTGGCCATCGACACGTGCTGCGGCTTGAGCTTGCCCTGATCCTTGAGGCGTCCGGCCTGCAGGACGAGCAGCTGGCCCTTGGTGATCTCGCGGATCATCCAGGCCAGTTTGTTCTGCACGAGCTGGTGCGATGCGATGGGCTGGCCGCCGAACTGGATACGCGACTTCGCGTACTCGAGCGCGGTGTTGTAGACGGCCATCGCGGCGCCGAGAACGCCCCAGGCAATGCCGTAGCGCGCCTGCGTCAGGCAGCCCAGCGGATATTTGAGTCCGTTCGTCTCGGGGAGGACGTTCTCGAGCGGGATGCGGCAATCCTCGAAGAAGAGCTGCGAGGTCACGGACGCGCGCAGCGAGAACTTGCCCATGTGATAGGCGGTGGTGAATCCCGGCGTGCCCTTCTCGACGAGGAAGCCGCGGATGGTGCCTTCGGCCTTCGCCCAGACCACGGCCACGTCCGCGATGCTGCCGTTGGTGATCCACGCCTTTGCGCCGTTCAGGACCCACGAGTCCCCATCCTTCCGCGCGTGCGTACGCATGGCGGCGGGATTGGAGCCGAAGTCGGGCTCGGTCAGGCCGAAGCAGCCGATCTTCTCGCCGGCCGCCAGCTTGGGGATCCAGTAATCGCGCTGTTCCTGCGAGCCATAGGTGTAGATGGGGTACATCACCAGGCCGGACTGCACGGATGCGAACGAGCGCAGGCCGCTGTCCCCGCGCTCGAGCTCCTGCATGATTAGCCCGTAGGCGACGTGGTTCAGCCCCGGCAGGTCGTACTCTTTGATGGTCGCGCCGAACAGACCCATCTCGGCCATCTTGGGGATGAGGTGGTGCGGGAACTTCTCCTCGCGGTTCGCTTCTTCGATGATGGGGAGCACTTCCTCATCGACGAAGTCGCGGACGGTCTGGCGGACCATCAGCTCTTCTTCGGAGAAGAGGGAATCGATCTCGAGGTAATCAACGCCGGGGAAACTGGCCACAGTTGGACTCCTTCGTGAAGTGGGCCGCCATTCTAATGGAACGGCGGCCGTGAAGGCCGCCGTTCGCAGGGTGTTGCTTTGATTGCTTTGAATCAGAGACGCAGGCGCAGCGCGGCGATCGCGAGAGCGGCCACGAGCAGGAGCAGGCCCCATTCGCCGAGCGTCGGCACCGCGGTGGCGTTGGTCGTTGCGCTGAGGAAGGTGATGCTGCCGTTGACGAGCACGAGGTTGCCGAGGGTCACGGACTCGGTGGTGGTGCCGCCCTCGTTGCTGAGCTGCGTGAGCGTGGGATCGAGCGTCAGCGTGATGATGGTGCCGTTCGGCGTTCCGGGCGCGAGGTTGAACACGAGATGCGCGACCTGGTTGCCCGGCGCGGGCGCGTTGGAGACGAACGGAATGAGATTCGTCGCCTCCTGAAACACGTCGATGAGCGAGATCGTGCCGGCGCTCGAGGGATTGCTCTCGAACGTCGGCGTGAGCGTCTGGGTGATGCCCGCGCGCGTGAAGGTCACGCCGGTCACGACACCCGCCGGCGCCGTGTAATTCACCTTGAGGCTGTACGACTGGATGCGCTGACCCGCGGGACGATCGATGCCCAGCGCGGAGCCGGAGACGTCGCGGATGTACACCGGCACGTCCACCGTCGTGCTGCTCGTGTTCAACGACGCCACCGTGACCACGTCAGCGGGGACGGGCTGCGCTTCGATCGACAGCGGGAGCAGCATCAGCGCCGCCCCCGCAATGACGTTGACCCACTTCCTCACTCAACACCTCCTCGGCTCGCGCCACCGCGCGGCCCGACCTCGCGTTTGGTACCGAGACGCAGCGCGCCGTTGGCCACGGTGGCCGTGCGCGTCGCACCGGCATTCGTGAACATGGTAACGGAAGGATCGAACGCCAGGCGTGACGCCGCGTCGAGCGAGGAGACCTCGATCTGCGCGATGACGGTTGCGCCGTTGACCGAGAGCGCGCCGTTGCGCGGATCGAAGACGACCAGGTACGACAGCTGGCCGTTGCCGGCGCGGCTGATCTCGAACGCCGGCTGCAGCGCGACGGTGCGCTCGATGCCGAGCGCCTCACCGCGCACCTTCAGCGACAGCGCCTGCGGCGCTTCCGATCCGGCGACGGTGTCGACGATGACGGGCACGAACACGCGGCCGTCACGGCGCACCGGTGAGCCGAGCGACATCGAGCCGGCGAACGGAGCGCTGATGGCATTCGTGGCCACGCGCGGCGCCTGCGCGGCGGGTGTCGGTCCGCCGAGGTAGAGGTAGTTCACGACGTAGAAGATGTCCGCCGGGTCGACGATGCCGTCGCCGTTGGCGTCACCGGAGAGCAGGCCCGCGGCGCCGCGCGGCGCGGGTCCGCCCAGGAAGAGGTAGTTGACGAGATAGAAGATGTCGGACGGGTCGACGATGCCGTCGCCGTTCGCATCGAACTGCTGCGGCAGATAGGTCAGGCCGTTGGTGAGCGTCGCGGACGTGGCGTTGGTGTTCGTCACGGTGACGTTGACCGGACCCGGCGCGTGTGCCGGCGTGCGCGCGGTGATCTGCGTCGCGCTGTTGACCGTCACGTTCGTGGCGGCGTTGCCGCCGATCGTCACCGTGGCACCGGCGAGGAAGCCCGTGCCGGCGATGACGATCTGGCGCCCGCCGAGGTACGAGACCGCGTTCGGCGTGACGCTGGTGATGGTCACGGCGGGCGGCGCCGCGGTGACGTTCACGTTGGCTGACTTCGTGTCGGGGCAGCCGGCGGCCGTGACGGTCACCTGCAGCGTCAGCGAGCCCGCGGCGCCCGCGGTGTACGCGATCGCGTTCGTGCCCTGACCGCTGGTGATCGTGCCGTTGGTGATCGACCAGTTGTAGGTCGCACCGGCGCCGGCGCTGGCGACGGACGCGGCGTTGCCGGTCGAGCCGCTGACGACGCTGCCGGCCGCGGTGATGTTGGCGTTGGGCGTCGGATTGACCGTGACGGTCGTGACGGCCGACGGGGCGCTCGCGCAGCCGCTCGTCGTCACGAAGACGCTGTAGTCACCGGCCGCGGTGGCCACGTACTGCTGCGCCGTCTGTCCGCCGATCGGGTTGCCGTTCAGAAGCCACTGGTTGCCCGTGGAGCTCGACGACGTGAGCGTGACGCTGCCGCCCGTGCAGAACGCGGTCGGACCGCCGGCGGCGATCGTCGGGGTGGCCGGGGTGGGATTGACGATGACGTTCGTCGCGGCGGACGGCGCGCTCGGGCACGAGCTCGCGGTCACGACGACGGTGTAGTTGCCGTTCGCGTTGGCGACGTACTGCTGCGCCGTCTGTCCGCCGATCGGATTGCCGTTCAGATACCACTGGTTGCCGGTGGCGCTGCTGGACGTGAGCGTGACGCTCCCGCCTTGGCAGAACGTGGTCGGACCGCTGGCATTGATCGTGGGCGTATTCGGGGTCGGATTGACGATGACGTTCGTCGCGGCGGACGGCGCGCTCGGGCACGAGCTCGCGGTCACGACGACGGTGTAGTTGCCGGACGCCGAGGCGACGTACTGCTGCGCCGTTTGTCCGCCGATCGGGTTGCCGTTCAGATACCACTGGTTGCCGGTGGCGCTGCTGGACGTCAGCGTGACGCTGCCGCCCTGGCAGAACGTGGTCGGGCCGCTCGCATTGATCGTGGGCGTATTCGGGGTCGGATTGACGATGACGTTCGTCGCGGCCGAGGCCGGGCTGGAGCAGCCGCTCGTGGTCACGATGACGGTGTAGTTACCGCCGACCGACGCGACGTACTGCTGCGACGTCGCGAGATTGATCGGGTTGCCGTTGAGGGACCACTGATTGCCCGTCGCGCTCGAAGAGGTCAGCGTGACGCTTCCGCCCTGGCAGAACGTGGTCGGTCCGCTCGTGCCGATGGTCGGCTGCGGCGGGATCGGATTCACGGTGACCGTCGTCCCGGCCGAGGGCGCGCTGCTGCAGGAGTTGCCGTCGGTGACGACGACCGTGTAGCTGCCGGACGCGGTGGCCACGTAGTTCTGGCCGGTCTCGCCGCCGAGCGGATTGCCGTCCAGATACCACTGGTTTCCCGTGGCGCTGGACGAGGTGAGCGTGACGCTGCCGCCCTGGCAGAACGTGGTCGGTCCGCCCGGGGTGATGGTCGGCGTCGCCGGCAGCGGATTCACCGTGACCGCCGTCGCGGCCGAGGACGCGCTGCTGCACGAGTTGCCGTCGGTGACGACGACCGTGTAGTTGCCGGCGAGCGTGGCCACATACTGCTGCCCGGTGGCGAGGTTGATCGGGTTGCCGTCGAGAGACCACTGGTTGCCCGTGGCGCTGGACGAAGTGAGCGTGACGCTGCCGTTCGCGCAGAACGTGGTCGGGCCGCTCGGCGTGATGGTCGGCGTCGCCGGCAGCGGATTCACCGTCACGACGACCGCATCGGAGATCACGTTGGCGCAACCGAGCGAGGTGACCTGCAGCGTGTAGCTGCCGGACGCGCTGGCCACGTAGCTCTGGCTGGTGCCGTTCACCGCAATGGCGACGTTGTCTTTGAACCACTGGTAATTGCCGGAGGCGACGTCGGAGTTGATCGTGACGCTGCCGCCCTGACAGAACGTGGTCGGAGTGCCGGTGCTGAGGTTGGCCTTCTGCGGCGTCGGGTTCTGCACGATGTAGCCGGTCGACTGCGACGACGTGCCGCAGAGGTTCGTGGCCGTGGCGGTGTACGTGCCCGCGCTCGTGGCCACGTAGCTCGAAGCGGTCTCGCCGCCGAGGAGGTTGCCGTCCTTGTACCACTGGTACGACACGGCGCCGGTGGAGGCGGCGTGCAGCGTGAGCGGCTGCGCGGGGCAGGCCTGGTTCTGCGTGCCGGTGCCGTTCGTGTCGGCGGTGAGGGTCGGCGTGGTCGGCGCCGGAGTGCCCGTGACGTTGATGGTGAGGAGCGCCGTGGCGGTCGCGCCGTCGCTGTCGGGGGAGGTGGTCAGCGTGACGTTGTACGCGCCCGTGGTCACCGGGCATCCGACGGAGATGTCGGCGGTCAGGTTGCCGCTCACGTTGACGATGTTCGTGACGGTGATGCCGGCCGGAACGTTCGAGGCGGTGACGGTGAACGATCCCGGCGCGTTGGTGTCGTCGGTGACCGTGCCGATCGCGCTGTTGCTCGAGCCCGCGCCCGCCGTGCGCGAAACCGCTGCCGGCGTGATCTGCGGGTTGAGGTTGTCGGTGGTGCCGGCGAAGCAGAGCGGCGCGGGCGTGGTGATGGCCGGCGAGCCTTCAGCCTCGATGCAGAAGTTGTAGATGCCGCCGGTCTGCACGCCGAGGCGGAACTGGACGTTGCGGTTGGAGCCGGCCAGGAACGGCGTGGCCAGCGTCACCGACGAATCGATGATGGTGGAGTTGAAGCCGCCGCCTGCGCCCTGCGTGGGAGGCGTCTCCAGCGTGGTGCCGTCGATGTTCGCGGTGCCGCCGCCGCTGAGCGAGACGCTGGTCGAAGTCGACGTCAGCGCGCGCAGATCAGCCTTGGTGGCGGCGGGCGGGTTGGTGGTCATGTCCACGATGCGGAAGCGCATCCGCGTGACGTCGCCGCCGGTGTTGTTCGTGAATTTGCGGCGGAAGGTCAGCGTGCCGTTCGCGCCGTTGGCGACGACGGTGATGTCGCGGAAGCGGTTCGGCGCGTCGCCGAGACCCTTGCCCGCGTCGACGAGCACCGCCGGAAGAGTCGTGGAGCCGGTGAGGCTGCCGGGGCTGGAGAGATTCTCGGGGCCCGCGGCGCCGAGGCGCGTCGTGCTGCCGAGGTTCTCGCCGACGACGGTGTTGGCGAAGATGAAGTCGCTCTCGTTCGCGCCGGTGTCCTTCGGCGTGCCGGTGGCCAGGTCGCGGTAGAACGTGAGCTGGCCGGTGGCCGCACCCGTGATCGCGGGGATGCCGGCGCCTTCCTTGAACAGGCCCGCGGCGATGGACGCGAAGCCCGCGGAGTCGATGCGCGTGCCGGCGGTGAAGTTCGCGGTCGCCGACGTCGAGAAAAGTGCCAGGCCGCCGTTATCGGCGAGATCGAACGCCCACGACGTGTCGCTCGTCGCGCCGCGCACCTCGATGCACGACGCGGTGTTGAGACTGTACACGGCGGTGGAGAGACCGCCGGCGCCGGTGGCGTCGGGGTTGTTGGCGATGAGGAAGTGTCCGTGCGGCGCGATGACGGTGCCGTTCGGCACGACGGCCACGCCGGCGATGGCCGTGCCATTCGTGCTGTAGCCGAGGCCCCAGCCGTCGGTGCCGTCGGTGGAGGCGACGATCACGGGCGTGGCGGACGGGTTGTAGAGCTCGACGAACTCGTCGCGGACGCCCTGCGGTCCGCGCAGGCGGAACTCGCTGATGATCAGCGAGCCCGCGGTCGGCGCGGTCGCGGTCGGGCGGACCATGGCCCACCACGTCTCCCACGGCGCGGCGTAACTGGGGGCCAGGAAGTCGTTGCGGTACGTGCCGGAGTACTCCTGCACGGTCCAGAAATCGATGTCGTTGACCGGGTCGGTCTGCGCGGCGCTGTAGTCGCCCCAGCGGTTGTTGCGTGAGGGCGTGCAGGGCGCGGGCGCGCAGGTGCTGTTGCCCGAGCCGATGTTGTAGTTCGACTGGCCCGGACGGAAGATCGCGGTGTCGCGTACGGTGTTGACGGGATCGCCGGCCTTGCGGATCGCGTAGCCGGAGTTCGGATAGGTGAGCGCGGAGAAGCGCGTGAAGCCGATGAAGACGTCTTCGTTCGCGTTCACGCTGATGTTGGGGAACGCGTAGAACTCGCCGGTCTGGGTGAGCGTCGAGTTACAGCGTCCGGCCGCCGTGTTCAAGCCGGTCGTGCCGTTGTGGCAGTTGTCGGCGGCGGGGTCTTCGATGCGCCCGCGCTGCAGCGGCGCGGTGGAATTGACGGAGTCTTCGATGCTGGGATCGATCTGCCACCACTGGATGCCGCTGTGAGTGTCGGGAATCGCGGCGGAGCCGATGGCGGTGCCCGCGGCCTGCGCCGTTGCGGAGAGCATCACCGTGTGCGCGGCCCACAGCTTGCCGTTGCGCAGCACGGCGTTCTGGATGCGGGAGTCGTTGCCGGCGATGCGGGTGCCGGACACGAGATGCGCCGACTGCTGGCGCTGCGGAATGTAGCCGCCGCTGCTCGTCACCGTACCGCCCGGAGCGATGGTGTTGGCGTTGCTGATGCGCGACGCGTTGAAGCGCCACGAGTTCGCGGACTGCGGGAACTGCGTGCCGGAGGCGATCACCGGCGCGCTCGGCGTTCCGGTGATCTTGCTCACGCGGAGCTGGCCGAACTGGGAGTCCCAATCCTCCACCAGGTACTCGGTGTCGGTGGTGTTGTCCTCGGTGATCGCCGGTGCCATCGTGAAGCCGCAGCCGAGCTCCGTCTCCGGCGTCGCGCCGCCGCACGTGGCGGTGAACCCGGCCTCGAAGAGGCTGATCGTGCTCAGCGTGTTGCTGTACGCGGCCTGCTTGTCGAGGACGAAGATCTGCGTGCCCCAGAAGCCGGTGTTTGCGCACGTCGCCGGCGTCGCGCCGCACGAGTAGTTGAACGTGTTCTCGCTGACGACGATCCAGTTCTTGTTGAAGCCGACGCTCGGATAATCGATCCAGCGTCCGCTGCCGCCCGGCGCGCCGGTGGAAGTCGGATCGGCCACCGCGCTCCAGCGGTACCAGGTGCCGGTGGGATCGGCGGTCGCGCTCACCGCGAACATCGCGCCGGAGGTGTTGCTCTGTCCGTTGCCGGATCCGACCAGGATGAAGCGGTTGTTGAAGCGGTCGAAGTAGACCTTCGGATCGAACGCCGAGATGGCCGTGCTCTTGAGCGTGACGCCGGCCCAGAACGCGCTGAAGGTCAGACGCGCGAGCTCGACGCCGTCACGCGTGGCGATGGTCATGCGGTCGTTGGTGACGGTGACGACGTGCGTCGTGCCGACGGCACCCATCGTGTCCGGCGGAATGCTCGTCGACGAGAGGAACTCCGCGCGAAACGTCTTCAGCGGTCCCGGCGAGGTGCCGGTGTTGAACGACGGAGTCGAGGCGATGCCGACCATCGACTTCTTTCCGATGGGAACGCCGTTGCGTCCCGCGGGCGGCGGAGGCTGCGGCTCTTCGATCTCCTCGATCTCGTCGCGATGCGTCGCCGACGGGTTGGCGCGCTCGCGCTCCGCGGCCTGGCGCACGTTGATCGGGTCGAAGCGAGTCAAAGCGCGCGCCTGCGGCGGCAGCGTTTTCGGCGCGGCTGCTGCACTTCCCGCGACGATCATGAGCAAAGACAGCACGACAGCGGTGATGATCCGTTTCATGCGAATGGAGTCCTTTCGCACGCGCCCTCGGGAAGCGTGCAGCAGTACATGGACGTGCCGGATCGTTGCACCGAAAGCCTCGAGTGCTTCGCCCGCCGCGGTATTCAGTTGTCCTGGGAAATTGAACCGGGGCCATCATGCGGACGCGGCGCGACTCGACCCATCCGCAATGTTGCGCTTTTCGTTAGGTGCTTTTACTGAAGCGCGTGTCGGTAAATTACCTACCCCCATGCCGCGCGTATAATCCGCCGCCCGCATGGCCACCGGTTTCATTCGCGGCTTCCGCGTTCTGCATCGCGCGTTTAGCCGCTATCCGGCCTCGCACCGCCTGCACATCCTCATCCGCTACATCTCCTGTCCGTTCACGCGTACGCTCGCGGACATTCCCGCGAACGCCCGCCTTCTCGACGTCGGCGCCGGTCACTCGCTCCTCGGCATCCTCATCGAGGATCGCGTGCGCGAAGTGGTGTCCGTCGAGCCGGATCTGCGCAAGAGCCTCCTGCCTTCTCCGTCGCCGAAGATCCGTAAGGTCGCAGGCTACGACGACTGCATTCGCGCGAACGACTTCGACGCCGCAACGATCTACGACGTCCTTTACCGCCTTCCCGTGAACGCGCACCGCGCATTGCTCGAGCGCCTCTTCGCGCGGCTGCGTCCGGGCGGCGTGCTGCTGGTCAAGGAGATGGACAGGGAGCGTCGCTGGAAGATGCGGTGGACGCGCTGGCAGGAATGGCTGGTGGACCGCGTCGACCTCACGTTGGGCGAAGCTTTTGTATTCCAAACGACGGCCGAGCTCGAATCGATGCTGCGGGACATCGGCTTCACGGACTTCCGTGCGCGTGCGATCGATCGCGGATATCCGCATCCGCACATCGTCTACACTGCACGGAAGCCAGCGATGAGAGATGAGCGATGAGCGATGACCAACCACGCTCATCGCTCAGCGCTCATCGTTCATCGCTCATGAGTCGTCCGTCTGTGTCTCTCGTCATCCCGATGTACAACGAGGAGTTGAACATCGGGCACGCCGTCGCGTCTGCGCGCGAGTCGCTGGAAAAGTATGCCGGGGACTACGAGATCATCATCGTCGACGATGCCTCGACGGACTCGTCGCCGCGCATCGTGGAGCGGCTGATCGCCGAGGATTCGCGCGTGCGCATGCTGCGGCACGAGCGCAACCGCAAGCTCGGCGCGACGCTGCGCACCGGCTTCGCGGCCGTCACGAAAGAGCTCGTGTTCTACATGGATGCGGACATCCCGTTCGATCCCGATGTGCTGAGCCGCGCCATCCGCGCAATGAACCTCACCGGCGCGGACATGATTGCCGCGTACCGCCACGACCGCACGATGGAAGGGTTCAAGCGCGGTCTCTACACGTTCGCATACAACGGGCTGATCGGCGTTCTCTTCGGCTGGCCGCATCGCGACATCAACTTCTCGTTCAAGCTGATGAAGCGCCGCGTGCTGGAAGCCGTCGAGCTGAAGTCGGAGGGATCGCTGATCGACGCGGAGCTGGTGGTGAAGGCGAAGAACGCCGGCTTCTCGATTCAGCAGATCGGCATCGACTATTTTCCGCGCTCGCGCGGCGTGTCGCACCTGGCGTCGTTCGGCGTGGTGCTGAAGATTCTGCGCGAGCTGATCACGCTGTTCCCGGAGATGCGCAAGCGCCGCTCCGCGCCACGCGAAGAGGAGCCTGCGGAGCGGTATGCCGCGCCGGCGACTGATCGTCACGGCTGACGACGTCGGCCTCGATCGCGGGATGACCGAGGGCGCGATCCGCGCGCATCAGCAGGGGATCGTGACCGCGTGCAGCGTCGTCGCGAACGGCAACGCGTTCGACGATGCCGTCGCGCGATTGCGCGACGTGCCGTCACTCGAAGTGGGCGTGCACCTCACGCTGGTCGAGGAGCGCTCGCTCACCGGACTGCGCATGCCTCGCAAGTACACGACGTTCGCGCCGCTCTATCTCGCGCGCATCATTTCGATCCGCGACATCGAGCGCGAGCTGCGCGCGCAGATCGTGCGTGTCCTGGAGACCGGCCTGCGCGTCACGCATCTGAACGGGCATCAGCATCTGCATGTGCTGCCGCGGATCTTCGCCGTGGTGGCGCGGCTGGCGCGCGAGTATTCGATTCCGTACGTGCGCATCGTCGACGATCGCGGCGGCTCCGCACGTGCGGCCTCGATGCGCATCTTGAGCTTCCTCGGCCGCCGCGCGCGCGCATCGTTCACGAACGACCGCACCATCGGCGTGTCGATCGCGGGACACCTCGAGGACGTCACGCCGCTGCTCGATCACGTCGAAGGCGTGACCGAGCTGGTAACGCATCCCGGCGTGAGCGTGAGCGGATACGCGTCGTGGCGCTACGCATGGGACGCGGAGACCCGCGCGCTCTGCTCCCCGTACCTGCGCGATGCGCTCG
>DATLBM010000086.1:0-3763 GCA_035526885.1 Thermoanaerobaculia bacterium
CATCCGCTGCAGGCCGAACATCAGGTGCAGGGCAATCTCGAGCTGCTGTGGCATCTCGAGCAGACGCTGAAGGAGATCTTCGGCATGCCCCGCGTGACGCTGCAGCCCGTCGCGGGCGCCCACGGCGAGCTGACCGGCATCCTGATGGTGCACAAGGCGCTGGCCAAGAGCGGCAACGCGCGCAAGTACATCCTCATCCCGGACTCCGCGCACGGCACCAATCCCGCGTCCGCGGCGTTCGCGGGGTATCAGATCAGGGAACTGAAATCGAACAGCCGCGGCACCGTCGATCTCTCGACGCTGGAAGCGGCGGTGAATGAAGACGTCGCGGCGCTGATGATCACCGTGCCGAACACGCTGGGCGTGTTCGAGTCGGAGATCAAGGCCATGGCGGACATCCTTCACGCGAAGGGTGCGTACCTCTACTGCGACGGCGCGAACCTCAACTCCTTCGTCGGCATCGCGCGGCCCGGCGACATGGGCATCGACGTCATTCACTCGAACCTGCACAAGACGTTCTCCACGCCGCACGGCGGCGGCGGTCCGGGTGCGGGTCCGGTCGGTGTGAGCGAGAGCCTGATCCCGTTCCTGCCCACGCCGACCATCGAGCGCCGCGAAGACGGCACGTTCTACTGCGACTTCTCTCATCCCGATTCCATCGGCCGCATGCGCGCGTTCAATGGCAACTTCAACGTGCTCGTGCGCGCGCTGACGTACATGCGCTCGATGGGGCCCACGGGACTGCGCCGCATCGCGCAGCTGGCGGTGCTGAACGCGAACTACATCCGCGCGCGTCTGCGCAAGACGTATCACCTGCCGTACGACGCGCCGTCGCTGCACGAGGTCGTGTTCAGCGACAAGCTGCAGACGCCGAAGGACGTGCACACCCTCGACATCGCCAAGCGCCTCATGGACTACGGCTTTCACCCGCCGACGATCTACTTTCCGTTGATCGTCAGCGGCGCGCTGATGATCGAGCCCACCGAGAGCGAGCCGAAGGAAGAGCTGGACGCGTTCTGCGACGCGATGATCGCCATCGCGCGCGAGGCGCAGGAGCGCCCGGAACTGGTGCGCAGCGCGCCGCACACGACGCCGGTGCGCCGCCTGGACGAGGCGCGCGCGGCGCGGCAACCCGTGCTTCGCTGGACGCGATAGGACCTATGAGACCTATACGACCTATAGGTCCTATAGGTCTTATGAGTCCTATTGCATTAGCCGTCGCAGCAACGCGCATCCCCGCGCTCTCGCTGACCCTCCACGACTGGGACGAAACCCTCTTCGCGTTCGCGGTGGGCGAGTACGACGTCAAGCCGCATCATCCGCATCCGCCCGGCTATCCGCTGTTCATCGCCCTGGCGAAGATCGCCCGGCTCTTCACCGACACGGATTTTCACGCGCTGCAGGCCATCGCCACGATCGCCTCGATGCTGATCTTCCCGGCCGCGTTCTTCCTCGCGCGCGAGCTGAAGTTCAAAACCAGCTACGCGCTCGCCGCGGCGACGATGACCGCGTTCATCCCCACGCTCTGGTACTACGGCGGCACGGGTCTCTCCGACGTCCCCGCGCTGGCGTTGATTCTCATCGCCTGCGCGTTGCTCGTGCGCGGCGCGCGCAGCGAGCGCGCGTACATCGCCGGCGCGTTGATGACGGCCGCGGCGTGCGCGATTCGCCCGCATCTGTTGATGGTGGCCGCGGTGCCGGCGCTGATCGGCGCGATGGGATTGCGTCGAGTCAAACCGATCGCGATGGCCTGGCTGCTCGCGCTCGCGGGCGTGCTCACCGCGTACGCGTGCGCGGCGTATGCGTCGGCGAATCCGCCGCACGGATATCTCAAGGAGCTGGCGTACATCCAACGCCACATCTCGCGCACGGACTCGTTTCGCAATCCTTACCGGACGCCGCTCGGCGAGCTGGCGCCGCACGTGTTCCTCTTTCCCTATGGCGGCGGCAGAGTGAAGTTCGCGATCGCGCTCTTCGCGGGCATCGGACTCCTCGACGCGCTGATCCGCAGGCGCCGCAACGTGCTCGTCATCGTGGCCATGTTTCTCCCGATCGCGATCTTCACCTGGCTGATGCTCGACATGACCGCGCTGTCGCGCTACGCCATCGCGTACGTCACGATGCACGCGTTCCTGGCCATCGCCGGCGTGGAAGCGGTCGCGCAACTGCTCCCGAGGAAAGCGACGCTGCCCGTGTTTATCGTCCTCGCCGCGATCCTCACCTCGCAGCTCATCAAGTGGACGTGGCCCGCGCTGCGATTCGCGCGCACCGAGCCGTCGCCGGTCGTGGCGGCATTTCAGTGGATCCGCGCGAACGTGCCGAAGCAGGGGCCGCGCATCTACGTGCACCTGCCGCTCGTCTACCACGCGAACTACTTCATTCCGGACTACGATTTTCAGCTCGTCGGCGATGAGAGCGGTCTGCCGAACGATGACTTCGTGGCCGGCAACCTCTACGTCTTCGAGGGCGACAAGGTCGGCTACCAGGAAGTGCGCTGGTTCCGGCGCAAGCGGCTGCAGTTGTGGGAGATCACGCGCCCGCGGTTTTTCGAGATCGGGCTCGTGCCGATGCACAAGATCATCCGCTGGGGCCCCGGCTGGCATCTGCTGGAAGGCGACGGCACGGTCCTGTGGCGCTGGATGGCGCGCGAGTCGCGGACCACGCTTCCGCCCGCGGTCTACGGCGCCGGCGAGCTGCGCATGAAACTGCACGCGCCGGTCGACGTGCTGCCGCGCGCGCCCATCGTCACGATCACCTTCAACGACAAGGTGATCGATCGCAAACAGGTGCCGCCGAGCGGTGATCTCGACCTGCGTTACGTACTGCTGAGCCGCATCAACTGGCCGAACGACCTGCGCATCACCACCGACGAATGGATCCGTCCGAAGGATGACGGACGCGAGCTGGGACTGAGCTTGAAGTCGATGACGTGGTCCGAGCCGTCTTCGCGTTAGACTCACGCCCGAGTGGCTGACGAAGAGGATACCGACCGGTTCGACCGGACGCTGTCGATGCGGCGCGTGCCGCCGCGGGCGACGGCGTCCGAACAGGCTCCGGACAAACGCGCCACCGAACGCCGCCAGGGCAACTCGCGCATCCTCATCGGCACGATCATCACCATCGCCGTGCTGCATCTGGCCCGGCCGGTGGTGGTGCCCGTCGCGCTGGCCGTGCTGTTCGCGTTTCTGCTCACGCCCATCGTGATGCGGCTGGAGCGCACGTTCCTCCGCCGCACCGGCGCCATCGTCCTCTCCCTCGGACTGACCACTCTGCTCCTCGGCTTCGGCGGCTGGTGGATCTATCAGCAGCTGAACTCCGTCGCCGCGGAGCTTTCCGGCGCCGCCACGAGCAAGAACATGGAGCGCAAGCTCGAACAGATCCGCAAGCGCGCCGGCCAGTTCAACCTGCTCGAGCGCGCGCTGCAGCGCGTGGCGGAAGCGGGAGACCGGCCGCAGCGCGAGGATCTGAAAGTACGCGTGCTGCCGGAGCGCAAGACCATCGCCGATCGATACGAAGACGTGGCGCCGACCGTCGAGGGCGTGGCCGCATCGTTCCTGGTCATCGTGGTCGTGTTCTTTCTCCTGCGTGACCGCGAGCAACTGCGCGACAAGTTGCTGCGCGTCGCCGGCCGCGCGCATCTCACCGTGACCACGCAAGCCATCGGCGAGACGTCGCAGCGCATTTCGCGCTACCTGCTCACCATCGCGCTTTTGAACATCGGCTTCGGCCTGCTGATCGGATTGGGATTGTGGTCGCTGCGAGT
>DATLBM010000087.1:0-11335 GCA_035526885.1 Thermoanaerobaculia bacterium
ATCAGCAGCGCGGCGTTCAGCGCGTCGAAGGCTTCCTTGCTTTTGCCGAGGCGCGGGAGCACGGCGCCGAGTCCGGTCAGCTGGCGCGCCTCGCCGCGACGATTGCCGAGGCGGCGATAGATCGCGAGCGCCTGTTCGAAGGTCTCGCGCGCCTTGGCGAGATCGGACACGGCTTCGTGGGCGAAGCCGATGCCGTCGAGCTCCATCGCCTCGCCTTCTTCATCGTGCAGCTCATGGCGGATGGCGAGCGCTTTCTCGTAATCGGCGATGGCGTCGCGATGACGCGTGAGACGCGATTTGGCGATGCCGAGGGCGTGCAGCGTTTCGGCTTCACGCCGGCGGTCCTGCAACCGGCGATAGGCGCTGAGCGCCGTCTCGAACTGTGCGATTGCCTCGCGCGTGGCGCCGGCTTTCTGCTGCTGCAGGAGATCGCTGGCGCGAAAGAAGGCGCGCTGCGCGTCGTCGGGCGTGGAGGCGCCGGCAGCGCCGTACGAAGACAGGAGTACCGCAACCAACACGAGGTGTCGTGGGATCAGAGTCATTGGATTGTCTCTCTCTTAGCGGACGTAAATATGTGTGTCGGTACGGACTGATGCCGTGAGGCGGGTCACAAAACGTCCTTCCGTTTGTCAGTGGGACCTGATTTAATGCCCGGCCGGTTGCCGTCGGTCCGTCAATCCTGAAATCCACTGGAGCATCGCTTGCGAACGCCCTTTTCCTACATGGGAGCGAGGGAGGGCCTCAGTCTCGTTTTCGCCGCGTGCGTGGCGATGACGACGGTGCAGGTCCGCGCAGGCGAGGTAGCGCGTGGCGAGCTGGCCATCGTCGGGCTGGGCCTGGAGGTGCAGCGCGACCCCGTGATCACCGCCGTCGACGTTCCGTCGTACGTGCAGACCACCTACGCCGCCCCCGCGAACGGCATGTCCGCCCTCGGCGATCTCACCGGCCCCGGGATCGACACGCCCATCACGCTCAGCACGATCCCGGGACAGAAATTCGCCATCCCCGCGCTGCACGAGAAAGGCGATTACGTCCTGCAGAACATCCGCCTGGCGGGACCGTCCGGCGAGTTTCTGCAGGCCGCGATTCCCAACGCGGCCACGATCCAGGTGAGCAACGTTCTCGAGACGAAGGTGAAAGTGCGCCAGCTCACGCCCGACGAATTGCGCGAGCGCGGCATCTTCATCGACGATCGAAACTACGAGGTCTACGAATACACGTTCGTGTTCGGAGTGGGAGACCAGCAGGTCGAGATCCCGTACGCCGTCATCGTTGACAAGAGGACCCGGCAGATCATCCCCGCGTCGCCCGCGGCATTTCGGATGCTGCCATACCCGCAGCGGCAGAAGCCTCCGCGATTCACGCCGCCCTACATCGAGCCCTTCGATCTCTCGCCCGGCGGCGCGCCGTCGTCGGGCACGGATGCGGACAAATCGCCGCGCGTGGGCAACGTCAGTCTCCCGGCCGCGCTGGTCGTGCCGAACGGCTTCGGCGTGCTGCATCAATTTTTCGCCGTGATCCTGCAGGTCTCGAACGGCGCGCCGGACGGCAGCAACATCAGGATCGACTCCATCACGGGCACGATCCATTCGCCGCTGACGATGCGCGTGGCGAAGCAGATGCCGGCCGTCGCCATCGGCCAGCCAGTGCCCGTCGTCGACGGGCACACCGGCGCCAGGTTCCTCGTCGCGGGCGCGCAGGGAAATGCGGAGTGGACGCTGGAGGCGATGAAAGCCGGCACGCACACCGTCGACATCGACGTGCGCGCGACGTATCAGAAGCCGGGACAGGACGACTTCGCGATCGGCGGCCGGGTCTCGACGTCGATCGTCGTCAGCGACCCGCGATTCCACGTCAACTTCTCGCATCCCGACACGGTGCGCAAAGACGATCAGTACACCGCGTACGCGTTCGTGACCAATCTCTCCAATCAGCGCCAGCACGTGAGGCTCGATCTCTCCGCGATCCCCGCGTGCACGTCGGGCAGCCACGCGAACAACGTCTGCCGCTACGAAGGCAGCGACACCGTGACGCTCGACCTCGGGCCGGGCGAGATGATTCCTGTGCCGCACAAGCTGAAGTCGCGCGTGACGGGCAAGGTGTACGCGGCGGCGGGCGCGGCCAGCGACGAGGCGGTGAGTGTGTCCGTGCAGCTGACGATGGGCGTCAGCGAGTCCGGCATCCCGCTCTCGCCGGCGACGCTGGTGCTGCCGTACTACGCGCAGTTCCTCCCGCCCGGATTCGTCGACGCGCAAATGCAGCTCTTCGGCCTCGGCTACAGCCTGGCCACGGCGCCGCTGACGCAGTACACCGCGCGCAAGCCGCGCGTCATCACGACCGACGTTTTCCGCCGCGCGCAGCAGGTGGCGCTGGCGGGCCAGCGGATCTTCTCCGTCCGGCGCAACAAAGACACAAATGTTGCTGAAGAGAACCGCGACGCGCTCTTCCATCTCTCCCTCGATCTCCTCGGCAACATCGAGCGCCCCGACCAGTTCGACGTGATGCCCGAGCTGTCCGAGTGGGACGAGTTGCGGCGCACGGAGGAGGCGGGGCGCATCGCGGCGCGGGCGATGGCGCGGCAGCTCGAGCTGGGCGCGACGACGCTCACCGACGATTTCGCCGCCGCGACCTCGCATCGCACGCCGTTTCTCTTCGCGTACGTGCACGGCGCGCCGGTCGCCGGCAACGCCCGTCCGTACGCGCTGTCCGTGCGCGGACTGACGTCGCAGACGCTGCTCGACGTCCCCGCGGAAGCGGCGAGCGGCTGGGTGCGCGGCCTGGCATACGGCGAGTTGATGAAGCTCGGCGACGCGGGCGAGCTGGCGCTGGTGGGGCGGTGGCCGGAGTCGATGCGCGTCAGCGTCGTGCCGGCGTCGACGACGTTCACGCTTCATCTGCTCTATCCCGACACGATCAGCGGCAGGACGCTGCGCACCGACATCGAGATCACGAACGCGCACGCCGGCGTGCCGGTGACGATCGACGTCGCTCGCGGCAGTCGCACGCTCATGGTGAACGGCGCCACCGCCACGCCGCTCGTCAACGACGTCGCGCAAACGCCGCTGCGCGTCCTCGGCGCCGCGCAGGACCTGCACCTCGACGGCGGCGGCCACGCCGTCTCGCTGCTCTTCAACCGCCCGGTGACCGATCCCGTGCAGTGGCGCAATCTCGTCGCACTCACGATCAACGTAGCGAAAGCGAACTACCGCGTCGTGCGCCGCAATCAAAGCAGCGGCGAGCTGCAGATCCCCGCCGCGCGCCTGCAGGACGACGGCCGCCTCCTCGTCATCACCTTCGACAAGACGCTGTCGAAGAACGCGACGTACGAGATCGCGCTCGACAACGTAGCCGGCGGCATCGTGCCGCGCGTCGACAACGACCGTCCCGCGGCCATTCTCACCGGCAAGGTGCTGAACGGTGACAACACGCCCATCGCCAGCACGCTCGTGAAGCTGGTGATGGGAAACGCGCGCGTGCAGGGCATCGGCGAGTTCGCGGAGCTGGTGCAATACGACGTCGGCGGATCCGACGGCCGCTATCTCTTCGAATACGTCCCTCGCGATCTCGACAACGGTCTCCTCGGCGAATACAGCCTCCTCACCGAAACCGCCGACGGGCGCCAGGCCTCGCTGAACGGCTCCGTGCGGCTGCCCGGCGAAGTGCACTTCGCCAACCTCGTTTTTCTGGGTCGCGGAAAGGCGCGAGGGCAGGTGCGGTGGGATGACGGGACGCCCATTCCGAACGCCAGCGTCGGCGCGGGCAGCTCGCTCTTCGGCGGCATGTTCAGCGCCACGTCCGACGCGAACGGCAACTACGAGATGGACGGGCTGCCGGTCGGTCCGCTCGTCTTCAGTACCGTCGATCCGGACGGGCGCATGGTCTACGCGACGAACGCCATCCGCACCGCGGGCGAGGTGATCACGCAGGACCTCGTCGCCATTCGCAGGGAAGGTCCCTCGCCCGGCGTGGCCACCGTGCGCGTGACGGTGCTGCGCTCCGACACGATGCAGCCCGTCTCCAACGCCATGGTCGGCGTGGGCAGCGAGTTCGTGCAGCTCATGACGCAGAACAGCGACTCGCAGGGACGCGTTGAGTTTCGCGGCGTGCCCGCGGGGCTCATGTCGATCATCGCGTCGGAGTATTCGATCTCGCGGCACGGCGCGGCGATGGAAGTGGAGCTGCGCGGCGATCAGGTGCTCGAGCAGACGCTCGTGCTGCAGGTCCCCGATCCGACGACCAGGTACGCGTGGCTGGAAGGCGTCGTCACGCGCGACGATCCCGCGGCGCCCGGCGACGCGTCGAAGGACCGGGTCGTCGCGAACGCCGTCATCAGCATCTACAACCTCCCGCCCATCCCCGCGAACGCCGACGGCACGTACCTCTATCCCGACATCCCCACGACCTTCTCCGGCCGCTACATCCAGGTCTTCGATCCGGCCACTTCGCGCAGCGGCTGGTTCCGCGTGCCCACGCTCGTCGAAGGCGCGAACCGTTTCCCGATGCGCCTCAGCAGCTCCAATCCGAACGGGCACGGCACGTATCGCGTGCGCGTGTACGGCGGCAAGGGCGAGCCGGTGGCGGGCGCGCGCGTTTTCGCGCCGGGCTATCCGCCCACGAACTATTCGAATGCCGGCGGCGGCGCGTACGAGCTGGAAAACGTGCGCGTGCCGCAGAGCGACGCCGTGATGGTCGTCGTGAACGACGCGAATTACGGCGAGCAGTACGCGCAGGGCAGCGTGCGCGTCGACTTCGACGGACAGATCGGCGTCAGCGACGTGCGCCTGCCCGGCATCGGCACCGTCGTGGCGAAACTCGAAGTGGAGCAACCGTGCTCCACGCCGCCGTGCTACGCGCAGGCCATCGGTCCCGTTGCCATGACGTACCTCGCCTGGGACGACTACCTCCAGAAGGTGATGCCGAAGACGGTCACCGTCGATCCCGATCCGTCGACGAACCTCGTCACCTTCACGAGAGTGCCGGCCAGGCAGGAGGTGATCTTCGAGACCGTCCGCCATCCCGCCGGCTACGCGGCGCAAACCGTGCGATTGCTGTACGACGGCGATCTGCGCAACGTTACGCTGCGCCTGAAGACCATCGGCGACGTGAGCGGGCGCGTGTTCGCGCACGACGGCATCACCCCCGTCGCCGGCGCCACGGTGCGCATCACCACCGGCACGCTGGTTTACGCGCCGGCGATCACGAAGCAGGACGGCTCGTTCCTCTTCGCCGCCATTCCCGCGAACACGGACTTCAGCATCGTGGCCGAGCTGCAGCAGGACGGCGTGTTCCGCACGGCGCTCATCACCGGTCGGACTCCCGAAGGCGGCGGACCGGTCCCCAATCTCATCGGAGTGATGCGCGAGCAGTCCACCATCGAAGGTCAAGTAGTTGACGGTGTCGGCGACGCCGTCGTTCCGCTGGCGCGCTACTGGCTGCGGGAACTGGCTTGGCCGTATCGCTCCATCGGCACCGCGCAGGAGCCGCTGCAGGCTGACATCAACGGGCGCTTCGTCGTCAGCAACGTCTTCACCGGGCCGTTCCGCGTCACCGCGGTGGCGCCGGACAACCAGGAAAGGCGCGGCGACTACCAGGGCACGCTGATGGAAGAAGGCGACGCCGGCCAGCGCGCCATCAAGGTGCGCATCGGCACCGCCGGTGCGGGCTCCGTCAGCATCACCGTCGTCGATCCGCTGCTCGCGTTCGAGCCCGTGGCCAATGCCGAGGTGGCGCTGCTGCGGGGAAACTCGAGGTTTGATTTCACGACGACGAATGATGCCGGCGTCGCGTACTTCGACGCGGTGCCCGCCGGCGTGACGTATTCGGCGTTCGTGTACTCGAAGCAGCGCGGGCGCTCGGGGCGCAGCGCGGCTTTCACGGTCGTCGCGAATGAAACGACGTCGCGCTCCGTGCAGCTCGAGTTCCTCGGCATCGTCAGCGGCTCGGTGACTGATCCCGACACGTCGCCGTCCGGACTGCCCGTGAAGGGACAGCCGGTCACGTTCTCCGGTCCCATCGAACTGCGGGCCACGACGGACAGCAGCGGCAACTTCGAGTTCAACGGCGTGCCCGAGGGGCCGTTCTCGCTGCAGGCTTGGGAACTGGCTACGCAGCGCATCGCGAACGGACCGGCGGGTCTCTTCATCAGCAAGCTCGTGCCCGAGCAGCGCAACATTCAGATGCAGCTCGAGCGCATGGGCACGCTCACCGTGAAGGTATACCTGCCCAACGACACCGGCGGTCCGGGCGAGCTCGCGCCGCTGGTCGAGGTGACGGCGTCGCAGTGCACGATCTGCAATCTGTACACGCCCGACTATCCGTACTACCGCAGCGCGCAGGGCAACCCGGTCACGTTCCCGCGCATGTTCACGCGCGTCGGCTATGGATTGGAAGTGCGCGAGCTGGGCGGCGAGGCGCGCACCGTTCGCTCGGGCGGCGGATTCCCGCGCGGCGTTTACGCGCAGGAACAGGTCGTCGTGCTGCCGCAGAGCGGCACGGTGGAAGCGCTGGTGCTCGACGGCAACGGGAATCCCGTCGCCGACGCGCGAGTCGGATTCAGCGGCGCGAGGGAGGCCGTCGTTTTCACGGGCGCCGACGGACGGGCGACGCTCGCGGGCATGCCCTTCGGCGCGTACAGCCTGCAGGCCACGAAGGGCAACGTCAGCGCGTCCGCGGGCGGCGAACTGAAATCCCGCAGCCAGCCCTTGCACCTCACGCTCAACCTCGGCACCAACGTCACCGTCACGGGCTTCGTGGAGGCGGAGGAGGGAATCGCACAACCGTCGCCGCGCACGCGCGTGATCGTCGATGTGGCCTCGCGCCTGGCGAGCTTCCGTCTGGAGACGCTGACCGACGACGCCGGCCATTTCACGTTCACCGGCATTCCCGTCGGCGGCACGACGCTGTCGCTGCTCTACTTCGGTCCGGACGATACGACCGTCGGTGCGCGGCTCACGCGCGCGATCGCCGACGGCACGACGGGCACGATCGTGCTGCAGAACGTGAAGCTCGATGCCACGCCGCCGCGCGTGCTCGCGATCGAGCCGCCCGCGAATGCGACCAACGTCGCGCCGTCCAGTCCGATCACCGTCACGTTCAGCGAGCCGATCAAGCCGGAGTACCTGAACCGGGCCACGTTCGAGCTGATCGACAGCGATGCGCCGCCCGAGGTCGTGCAGTCGACGGTCACCGGCTCGCTGCGCCCGGACGGCAAGACGTACGTCGTCACGATCACGCCTCCGAATCCGCCGCCGGGACGCACGTACCGCCTGAAGAGCAACATGCTCTACCGCTTCTCCATCCCGGCGGGTGTCAAAGATTTGACAGGCAATGAGCTGCGCACGGCCATCGGCTCGAGCTTCACGACCGTGAACTACACCGAGCCGGCGGTGGTGAAGCTCGATCCGCCGGAAACGCAGCCCGTGCCCGAGCAGGTCACGTTCCGCGTGAAGTTCAACAAGGCCGTGGTCCTCGACGGCGCGACGATCACGCTGCAGCGGCTCGACGCGTATCGCGGCAACGTCGTCAGGACGTTGACCATCTCGCGGAACGTCGACGTCGCCGATCCGACGACCATTCTCATCGCCCCGGCAGGCGAGGCCATCGCCGAGTCCGCGTTCTACCGCCTGACCGTGGCCGGCGTCCGCGACACGCAGCAGCCGCCCAATGTCCAAAAAGAGACAAAGGTCTTCGAGCTCTTTTCGTTCGACCACACCAGGCCCGTGATTTCAATCGTTTCGCCCGTTGGCGCGGGCGAGAAGCTGGTCGCGGGCGTGCTCTACGCTCCGACCGTCGGCAGCGACGCCACGGACATCGCGTACGTCGACTGGCTCGACGCGAATGGCACGGCCATCGCGCGCGAGAAGGCCAAGCCGTTCGCGTACAGCTTCGTGGCGCCGTCGAACGCGGCGACGTTCACGCTGAAGGCCACGGCCACCGATCTCTCCGGCAACACGAGCGATCTCGCGTCCAGAACGTGGGACGTGACCGCGAACGCCGCGCCGTCCGAGGTTGGCGTGACGAACGACGTGGCCTCGGTGTATCCGGGCGGACGCGT
Source organism: Thermoanaerobaculia bacterium (assembly GCA_035526885.1). Taxonomy (GTDB): domain Bacteria; phylum Acidobacteriota; class Thermoanaerobaculia; order Gp7-AA8; family Gp7-AA8; genus QHVT01. Next base: position 8,054 of record DATLBM010000087.1, read on the forward strand.
CACGTCGCGCGTGGCATTCAAGGACGAAGGCGTGTCGGTGACGGTGGCGCTGGAGCTGCGCGGCACCGCGCTCGACGGCTCCGAAGTACGCCAGATCCTCGGCTCGCAGAAGATCACGCGCGCCTCGACTTCCGTCGCCTTTGCGGACGCGACGTTCACCTGGAATGCACCACTGTCGTTGAAAGACGGCAGCGCGACGGTCGTAGCCACGGCCACGGATTCGGTCAACAACTCGACGACTGCACAGGCGGCGCTGACGATCCTGCTCGATCAGGCAAATCCGATCATCGAGTCGTTCCTGCCGAAAGCGGAGACGCACTACAAGTTCGGCGTCAACGGCAGCTACACGATCGAAGTGAAAGCGCGCGACGACCAGACGGGCCTGGCCCGCGCGGTCATGACGGTGGGCGGCGTCGAGGTGTTCAACGGCGCGCCCGCCGCGGACGGCACGTTCCGCAAGACCGTGAGCGTGCCGCCGAAGAATGCCGACACGCGCGTGCCGATCGTGGTCACTATCAATGACCAGCGCAACAACGCGGTCACCGAGACGCACGAGGTGATCTACGAGCGTGTCGACGATTCCACGCTGCCGCGCGCCGCGTGGATCACGCCGCTCGACGGCGCGGTGCTGCCGTCGAATCAGAGCGGCTGGCTGACCACGCTGCGCGTGCGCGCCGGCGACGACGTGAAAGTCACGCGCGTGCGCTTCGAGTCGAGCGCGCTGGCGGCGCCCATTGAGCTCACTGCTCCGGCATCGGGTTCCGATGTCTATGAAACCAGAGCAGCGCTGATTTTCGGCACCGCGCCCTTCGTCATCAAGGCGATCGTTTCCGACGGCGATCCGTCGCACGACGTCGAGCTGCCCATCACCATCGAGCACGTCGCCGCGAATCCCGTCATCACCGGCGAGATCAACATCAACGCGACGAACGCCGCGCAGTACGCCGGCAGGAGCGTGCTCGTGCGCGGCAACGTACGCGTCTACATCTCCGCGCCGATCGTCTTCAAGGATCTGATGCTCGTCGACGGCGCGGTGCTGAGCGTGCCGGAAGAGACGAAGCTGGACGTCACGGCCGAGCGGCTCTTCGTGGACGGCGACTCTCGCGTGGATGTGTCCGCGAAGGGCTGGCTGGGCGGCCTGAGGACGCGCGAGGACAACAGCTTCACCAATCCGTCGATGAGCGGCCGCACCGCCGGCGGCGCCGGCGCGACGGCCACCGCGGACGGCTCGTACGGCGGCGTCGGCGGCTCCTCGCTGGGACTCACGAACGTTACGTACGGCTCGATTGAGAATCCGATCGACTTCGGCGCGGGCGGCGGCGCGATCAACTCCGGCGAGCGCGGTGGCAACGGCGGCGGCTTCGTCGCGCTGCACGGCGGACGGCTCGTCCTCGGCGGCACCGTCCACGCGGACGGCGAGCCGCTTTCCAGCGGCGGCGCGGGCGGCAGCATCGTGCTCGACGCGCGCGCGGTGATCACCGGCGCGGCCACCCGCATCACGACGAACGGCGGCGATGGCGGCGCGTCACTCGACCACGATCGCGGCGGCGGCGGCGGACGCATCGCCGTGCGCACCGCCGAGCGCCTCGACCTCGACGCCACGCAGCCCGTGCTGCAATCGCGCGGCGGACGGAATGGCAATGCCGAGGGCGCGGGATTCGTCGACGGCGGCGCGGGCACGGTGTTCGTGAACGGCGCGTTGTTCGTCTCCGCGTTCGACGAGCGCTTCCCATCGTCCACGCATCGCGTTGCGGGCACGCCGATCACCGGCGCGTTCAACGCCATCGCCATCGGCCCGCGCACGCTGGCGCGCTTCGACTCCGCCAACACTTCGCCCACGACCATCGACGCGACGGCAAGCGTCGTCGGACCGAACGACCTCCCGTCGATCGCGCTCCTCTCTACGACCCCCGCCGCGAACGCGGACGTGCCGCAGTTCACCAACATCGCCGCGAGCTACACCGCTTCGAGCATCGCGGGCATTCGCGTGATCACGGGCGCCGACGCAAGCACGTACGCGCGGTTCGCCACCAGCGTGGCCGGCACGCCGCTTTCGATTCCCATCGCCGCGAACGCCGTGGCCGGACCCACGTCGGTCAAGCTGAAAGTGATCGATCGCGCGGGACGCGTCGCGGAGACGCAGTCCGTGCCGTTCAACATCGTCGCGAACACCGTTCCGGTGATCGAGTCCTTCACGGTGCCGAGCGAGTCGTACGCGGGCCGCACGGTCGCCGTCACCGCCTCGGCGCGTGACGACGTGGCCGTGAAGTCGCTCAGTCTCGCCGCGACGACCGGCACCGTCATCGCACAGAACCCGCAGACGCCCACGCCGCAGACGCTGACCCGCGCGTTCGGCGTGAGCCTTCCGCCCTCGACGCCCAGCGGCACGACCGTCGCCGTCACGCTCGCCGCCGCGGACGACTTCCCGAATCGCGCCGCCACCACGCAGTCGCGCACGTTCACCATCACGAAGGATCTGCTGCCGCCATCGGTCAGCATCGCGCAGCCGGTTCCGAACCAGCAGTTCGAGGAAGGCAGCAACGCCACCTTCCTCGTCGACGTCATCGCCGGCGACGCCGAAGTGGCCGTGCAGCGCGTGACGGCCACGCTCGACGGCGTGCCGCACGAGCTCGTGCTCACCAGCGGTCACTGGCAGAAAGCGATCCCCGTCCCCAGCGTCGACGGCACCGAGCCGGTGGCGAAGACGCTCGCCGTCCGCGCGTACGACTACGAAGGGAACACGGCCGACGCCGGCGTCGCCTTCACCGTCAAGCCGCTCATCGATTCGCAGGCGCCCGTGCTGTCATGGTCATGCGCCAGCCCGGGCGCGATGTACCCCGCGGGCTACGAGGCAACGCTGCGCGTGATGGCGACGCCGGTCAATCCGGGCAACGGCGTGAGCAGCGTGCAGATGACCATCGGCAACAACGCGCCCATCGCCGCGACGCGCGTCGGCGGCACCGACGCCTTCGAGGCAAAGTTCACGATTCCCGCGGGCACTGCGGACAACACGCAGCTCGCCGTGCGCGTCCTGGCCCGCAGCACCGCCGGCAACGAGTCCACGCTCCTCGGCAGTCTCACCGTCGTCAGCGGCACCGCGATCAACGTGACCTCGACCATCGCGGCGAACGACACTGCCTTCGAGAATCAGAGCTTCATCGTCGGCAGCGGCGGCGTGCTCACCGTCGCCGGTCCGCATCGCCTGCGCAACGTCGTCGTGTTGAACGGCGGGAAATTCGCGCAGCTCTCCGTCGATCCGATGCGCGCCGACGAGGTGCAGGT
>DATLBM010000088.1:0-8591 GCA_035526885.1 Thermoanaerobaculia bacterium
CCTTCCAGCGCGCCACGAAGCCAAGGGGAAGGTCCTTCGACCGTCCTCCGCTTCGCTGCGGCGGTTCAGGATGACACGCGCGGATGACACGGGAGCCAAGGTGTCATCCTGAGCGGAGCGCAGCGGAGTCGAAGGACCTTCCAGCGCGCCACGAAGCCGAGGGGGAAGGTCCTTCGACCGTCCTCCGCTTTGCTGCGGCGGCTCAGGATGACACGGGAGCCGAAGTGTCATCCTGAGCGGAGCGCAGCGGAGTCGAAGGACCTTCCCGCGCGCCACGAAACGAAGGGGAAGGTCCTTCGACCGTCCTCCGCTTCGCTTCGGCGGCTCAGGATGACACACAAGCGGAAGCCGGAGGTCCGCGACGATAATGGCGGCCGTGAAGACGACGCGGACGCTGACGCACGGTGATTTCGAATCGCTGTTCGCCGCCTTCACGGCCGCGTTCAGCGACTACGTGGTGAAGCTCTCGCCCACGCGCGAGCAGCTTCTGGAGATGTTCACGCGCCGCGGCTGGGTGCCCGAGCTCTCGGTCGGGGTATTCGACGGTGAGGTGATGGTCGCGTTCACGGTGAACGGCGTGGACGGCGACCGCGCGTATGACTCCGGCACCGGCGTCGTGCCCTCGCATCGACGACACGGACTCGCACGCGAGTTGATGCTGCGCTCGTTCGACCTCCTGCGTCCACGCCAGTACGTTCTGGAAGTGCTCGACAACAATCCGCGGGCGGTCGCGCTGTATCGCGACCTCGGATTCGTGGAGAGGCGCGGGCTGCAGTGCTGGAGCTATGAGGCTCAGAGGATCACAGGCTCAGAGGCTCAGAGTGTGAGCCTGTGTGCCTCTGAGCCTGTGAGCCTCTGGTGGTCCATCGAACCTGCCTGGCAAAACTCCACCGCCTCGATCGCGCGCGCTCGCTCGCCGCACGTCGTCCTCGGCGGCGAAGACGCGTATGCGGTGCTCTTTCCCGAGAACGGCGACCTCGCGCAGCTCGCCGTCAAACGCGAGGCGAGGCGGAAGGGAAAAGGCCGCGCCCTGGTGGAGGCCGCGGCGCAGCTCGCCGGCAAACCGCTGCGCATCATGAACGTCGACGAGCGCGAGCCGCACATCGCCGCGTTCCTCGAAAACATCGGCGCGAAACGCACCGTGCGGCAGCTCGAAATGGTCCGCGCGCTGGACTGACTTGTGCAGCCCGATCCGCGACGGCCATGCCGCACGGAACCGTACTGATCGTCGAAGACGACGACTCCATTCGCCGCCTTCTGATGGAGTACCTCGAGGAGCGGATGCATCTGCAGATCGAGGGCGCGCGTGACGGCGTCGACGCCCTGCACCAGGTGTCGACGCGGCGTTTCGACGTGGTCATCCTCGACCTGATGATGCCGTACATGAGCGGCGTCGACTTCCTCAGCTCGCTCGACGCGCTCATGTCCGATCCGTCCGTCAACAAAGTGATGGACGAGCCGCCCGCCGTCATCGTCGTCACGAGCATGACCCCGGACGACGTTTCCGCCGCCGAACTGCAGCAGCGCTTCCCGACGTTCGTGCACGGCGTGCTGCGCAAGCCGGTCGACTACTCGGCGCTGCTCCGCCGCGTCGAGTCGCTACTGACTTAATGCGTCCGCGATCGCCCGCGCCACGGTCTCGCGCGACAGATCGCCTTTGTAGATCACGTTCGCCGCGCGCGTGAGGATCTGCTGGCGCTCGGCGTCGTTCACGAAGCGCGACGTTACGATCACCACCGGGATGTCCGCCGTCGACGGATCGCCTTTCAGCCGCATCAACACCTCATGTCCGCCCACGCCGGGCATCATCAGATCGAGCATGATGATGTCCGGCCGGTCGCTCAGCGCGCGCGCGATTCCCGCCAGGCCGTTCTCCGCCTCCAGGATCTCCACCTCGGGACGCGTCGCGAAGCTGGCCAGCGTGTAGCGCGCCGTCTCGTCGTCGTCGACGATGAGGATGCGCATGTGCGCCGGCGGCGCCGCCGCGGGGCGAGGCGCTTCCGCCTCGCGGTGTCCCGCGTAGCGAATCGGGATCTCCGCCCAGAACGTCGAGCCCAGTCCGACCGTGCTGTACACGCCGACTTCGCCGCCGAGGAGCGTGGCCAGCTTGCGAGTGAGCGGGAGGCCGAGACCCGTGCCTTTCGCGTGCCTCTGGATCGGATTGTCGATCTGCGTGAACTCCTCGAAGATCCGCTCCTGATCCTCCGGCGCGATGCCGATGCCCGTGTCGGCAACGCTGAAGCGAATCCTCTCGCCCGTCTGCGCCGCCGTGATGCGCACTTCGCCCGACTCGGTGAACTTGAGCGCGTTCGAGATGAAGTTGCGCAGGATCTGCGAGACCTTTCCTTCGTCGGAGAGCATCGGAGGGAGTCCGTCGACCTCTTCGAACACCAGCGAGAGCGAGCGGTTGAGCAGGAGCGGGCGCAACATGCCGCGCAGCGCGGAGAACAGATTCGACACTTCGAATTCGGCAGGCCGCACTTCGGTCTTCCCCGCCTCGATCTTCGCGAGATCGAGCAGGTCGCTGACCAGACTCTCCAGGTCCTCCGCGGCGCGGCGAATGAGATCGAGCTGCTTCTTCCCTTCCGCGTTGACCGGCTGTTCCTCGAGCAATCGCCCGAGGGCGAGGATCGAGTTCACGGGCGTGCGGAACTCATGGCTCATGTCGGAGAGGAAGCGCGTCTTCATCTGATCGGCGCGGCGCAGCGAGTCGGCCTTTTCGTCGAGCTCCGCATACAGCGCCAGCACGCCGCGGTTCGTGTCCTCGAGCTCCTGGTTGAGGCGCTCCAGCTCTTCCTGCCGTTCGTTGATCTGTCCCAGGGCCTGCAACAGCTCCGCGTTCTGCTGCTGGATTTCCTCGAGCGGACTCTCGGGACGCTGTCGCGCCAGCTGGTCGGTGAGCTTGTGGAGGCCGTCGCCCACGAGGCCGGGCGCATTGGGGGGCAGGCGCTTCTTCATCAAGACAATCGTGCCGCCCGGGCTCGTATTGATCTGCAGGTCATCCATCAGGCGGCGCGCACCGACCAGACCGATGCCCATGCCGGTCGTCGACTGATACCGGCCGCTCAATACCTCATCGAGACTGGCGATTCCGGGACCGCGATCGCTCACGGTCATGCAGAGGAAGTCCAGGCCGTCGCGCGAGTCGATGCCGAACTCGATCCGCCCGCCGCCCGCGTAACGCAGCGCGTTCCGCGCGATCTCCGAGGCCACGGTGGCGATGCGCGTCTGATCCTGATCGTCGTAGCCGAGGAGCGCGGCCACCTGGCGTGCGCGACGGCGCGCAGCCACGAGGTCGTACTCGAAGTGCAGCGCGATCGATGAAAGCGGCGTGAGCGCCATCTACGAAGCCTTTGCTACGACCACCGTTGCGTCGTCCGTGCCGCGGCAGTGGTCGCGATACAAAACCGCCGCGATCACAGCGGGCTCGTGCTGCATCAGGCCGGGATAGGTATCGGCTGACCAGCTCGCCGAGACACCGTCGGATTGCAGGACCAGGACCGACGACGCGTCCCACGCGTACGCGAACGATTGCAGCTTGCGCATCTCGTGTCCGGCGATGCCCGGCAGCGACACGACCTTGCGCGCGCCGTTGCCGCGCACGATCGTACCCGCGATGTTGCCGACGCCGAGGAAGTCGGCGCGGCCGAGTGCGCCTTGAATGCGGAGGATGCCTACGGCGGCGCCGCGCGTCGAACGCAGCGCGGCGTGCACGTCCTGCATCAGCCGTTCGAGCGAAGCCTCCGCGCCCGACGCGAACACGCGCGCCGCCGCGATCGAGGCCGTCGCCGCCAGCGGTCCGTGCCCGAGTCCGTCCGCGACGCCGATGGTCACCGTGTCGCCGAGCGACGCCGAGCTCCAGGCGTCTCCGTTCGCGGTCTCGCCGCTCTTCGGAATGCCCAGGCCGGCGATCGTGAATCGCGGACGCGGCACGAGCGGCGAAGGCGCCGGCGGGTCGTCGCCGACGACGCAGTGCAGCACGGTTCCCTTGCCGGCCAGCGTGTACATCGCGACGGCCAGCGCCGCGCGTTTGACGGCGCCGAGGCCGGTGCCGGACGTGCCGGCGGTGGAGTGGCCGTCGCGCATCGCCGCGGCCACGTTCGGGATCCCGGGTCCTTTGTCCATCGAGGTGATGGTGACGGCCCTGGCGTTGGCGTCGTCCGAGCCGAAGAGAATCGATCCGCCGTCCGTGTGCTTGATCAGATTCGTGGCCAGCTCGGTGGTGACCAGCGCCACGCGTCCCGCCGCGGTCGCGCTCAGGTTTGCCGCTTCCGCGCATTCGGCGGCGACGCGGCGCGCGCCCGCGACTTCGCTCGACTCGGAGACGCGCGTGCTCCGCGTGATGCGAACGGTCACGCCGCGCCTCTCCAGCGCGTGATGGCCACTCGCGTCCCCTGACCGGGCGCGGTTTGGAGCTCGAACTCGTTGGAAAGCCGTCTCGCGCCTCCGAGGCCGAGGCCCATGCCGAAGCCGGTGGTGAATCCGTCGCGCATCGCGGCGGCTACATCCGCAATGCCCGGGCCATGATCTTCGAAGATGAGCCGCAATCCCCTGCGCACGTCTTCTTCGAGCAGCTCGATGGTCATCGTGCCGCCGCGGCCGTAATCGACCATGTTGCGCGCCAGCTCGCTAGCCGCGGTGACGATCTTCGTCTGCTCGACGAGCGTGAAGCCGATCTCCACCGCCCACTTGCGCACCAGATGGCGCACGCTCACCACCTCGGCCGAGCTGCGGACGGGAAGGCTCTCACTCCTCGTCGTCGTGCGCATGTTCGGATTCGTCGTGCACCATCGTTTGCAAGAGCTCCATGCCCCGCTCGATGTTCAGCGCCGAGCGCACGCCTTTCAGCGACAGCCCGAGCTCGACCAGCGTGATGGCCACCGAGGGCTGCATGCCCACGACCACCGTCTCGGCGTCGAGGATGCGGGCCATGGCCGCCGTGTTGGCGAGCATGCGGCCGATGAACGAGTCCACCACGTCGAGCGAGGAAATGTCGATGAGCACGCCCTTGGCGTGGTCCTTCACGATGCGCTCGGTGAGGTCGTCCTGCAGGGTCATGGCCGTGCGGTCGTCCATGTCCACCTGGATGGAGACGAGCAGGAACCTCCCCATCTTCAGAATCGGGATGCGTTCCATGGCTACTCCGTCGCCGCCGGTTTCGGAGGCGTGGCCTTCTCGGCACCGCCGGCGCGCCGGGTCACGGTGAGGCCGATGCGGCTCAACGCGACGGCGAAGGCATCGGCAATCGTGGCCTTGGTCGGCACGTCGTTGATCTCCACGCCGAGGTGGACGATGGTCTGCGCGATCTGCGGGCGGATGCCGCTGATGATGCAGTCCGCACCCATCAGCCGCGCCGCGGCCACGGTCTTCAGGAGATGCTGCGCCACCAGCGTGTCCACCACCGGCACGCCGGTGATGTCGATGATGGCGATCGACGATCCGGTGTCGACGATGGCCTGCAGCAGCGACTCCATCACCACCTGCGTGCGGGCGCTGTCGAGCGTGCCGATGAGCGGCAACGCCAGCACCCCGCGCCACAACTGCACGACGGGCGTGGAAAGCTCCATCAGCTCCTGCTGCTGACGGTTGATGATCTCTTCGCGGCCTTTCTGGTACGTCTCGGCCGTGTACAGGCCGAGCTGGTCGAGGACCTGGGTCAGCTCCCACACGGCAGCGGCCAGTTCGTCGCCGCGGATCTCGGCGCGCAGCACGTCGAACGCAGGCTCCTTCAGCGAGAAGACGAACATCGCCGTCTCGGTGGGCGTGAAACCCTGGCGCGCGCGGTTGCGGGAGATGTCGGACAGGATCTCGCGCGCCTGCGACCACGCGGCGCCGGCGACGTCGCCGCCGCCCGCCTCCATCGTCGTCAGCAGCGCGCGCAGAAACGCGCGGCACTGCTCTTCGAGGTCGGACGCCTTCACCAGATTGTTGCGGAGCGACAGGTTCTGTTGCTGCAGCCGGATCCAGTTCGAGAGCACTTCCTGTTCATGGCGGCGCAACAACTCACTGGTGCGGGTCTCCTCGGGCATCGGCATGTCTCCTGTCTCCGTTGATCGGCGCCGGACTCTATCAAAGAAACGTGCGATACCATCGCCCGCCCATGCCTCAGCAGTACCTCACGATCCACGGACACTTCTATCAGCCGCCCCGCGAAAATCCCTGGCTGGAAGCGGTGGAAACGCAGGACTCGGCGTTCCCCTGGCACGACTGGAACGCGCGCATCACGCACGAGTGCTACGAGCCGAACGCCACCGCCCGCATCCTCGACGCGCAGGACCGCATCCTGGGCATCGTCAACAACTACGCCGGCATCAGCTTCAACTTCGGCCCCACGCTTCTGAGCTGGCTCGAAGCCTCGGCGCCCGACACGTACGCCGCGATCATCGAAGCGGACCGCGCCTCGCGCGAGCGCTACTCCGGACACGGATGCGCCATCGCGCAGGCCTACAACCACATCATCCTGCCGCTGGCCTCGGATCGCGACAAGCGCACGCAGGTGCGCTGGGGCGCGCGCGATTTCGAGTGGCGCTTCGGCCGCAAGCCCGAGGGGATGTGGCTGCCGGAGACGGCGGTGGATGTGGCGTCGCTGGAAGCGCTGGCCGAGGAAGGCCTCGCCTTCACGATTCTCGAGCCGCATCAGGCCGCGCGCTGGCGCGCCGCCGGCGAAGAGGAGTGGCAGACGGCGAACGGACATCTCGATCCCACACGCCCGTACGTGTGCCATCTTCCGTCCGGCCGCAGCATCAACATCTTCTTCTACGACGGACCGATCTCGCGCGCGGTGGCGTTCGAGCGGCTGCTGGCGCGCGGCGAGAACTTCGCGGCCCGCCTCCTCGGCGCGTTCAACAGCGAGCGGACGCACGAGCAGATCGTCAACATCGCCACGGACGGCGAGACGTACGGACATCATCACCGCTTCGGCGAGATGGCGCTCGCGTACGCGCTGCAGATCATCGAGTCGCAATCCGACGTGCAGCTCACGAACTACGCGGAGTTCCTCGCGCAGCATCCGCCGCAACACGAGGTGGAGATCGCCGAGCGCACCGCGTGGAGCTGCTCGCACGGCGTGGAGCGCTGGCGCAGCGACTGCGGCTGCAACACCGGCTCGAATCCCGGCTGGAACCAGCAGTGGCGCACGCCGCTGCGCGACGCGCTGGACTGGCTCCGCGACGAGGCCTGCATCGTCTTCGAGCGCGAAGGCGCGCGCCTGCTTCGCGATCCGTGGGCCGCGCGCGAGGACTACATCGACGTGATCCTCGACCGCTCGCAGGAGTCGGTGTCGCGCTTCGTGTCGCGGCACGCGCTCGACGGCGCTCCGGTTTCGTCCATCCTCGAACTGATGGAGATGCAGCGCCACGCGATGCTGATGTACACCTCGTGCGGCTGGTTCTTCAGCGACGTCTCAGGCATCGAGACCGTGCAGATCCTGCACTACGCGGGACGGGTGATCCAGCTCGCCGAGCGTGTGGAGGAGCGAGAGTTCCTCGAGCGCCTCGCCCCCGCCGTCAGCAACGTCGCCGACCGCGGCACCGCGCGCCAGATCTACGAGCGCGAAGTCATGCCCGCGCGCCTCGACCTCGCGCGCGTCGCCGCGCACTACGCCGTGCTCTCGCTCTTCGACACGTTCGACGACGACGCGCGCGTCTACTGCTACGAAATCACGCGCCGCGACTTCGACATCCGCAAAGGCGGCCGCGCGCGCCTGGCCGTCGGCTCGATCACCGTGCGCTCGCTGATCACGCACGAATCCGCCGACTTCGAAATGGCCGCGCTCCACCTGGGCGAAACGGAGCTCACCGGAGGCGTCCGCCGCGCACGCGGCGGTGCCGACTACGACCGCATGCGCGACGAGCTCACCGAGACCATGCAGCCCGGCGGCATCCCGTCCGTCATCCGCCTGCTCGACACGCACTTCGGAGAAACGCCCATCTCGATCCGCTCGCTCTTCCGCGACGAGCAGCGCCGCATCGTCCACGAGCTCATCGTGGCCACGCTGGAAGAAGCGGAGTCCACGTTCCGCCAGCTCCACGAACGCTACGACCCGCTCATGCGCCTGCACACGCGCCTCGGCATCCCCGTCCCGAAAGTCCTGCAGACCGCCGCGGAGTTCGACCTCAACGTGCAGATCCGCCGCATGCTCGATCAGGATCCGCCGCCGCTCAAGGAGCTGGAAGCGCAACTCGGCGAAGCGAACGGTGAAGGCGTGACGCTCGACGCCACCACCCAGCTCGCGTTCGCCGAGGCGATCGATCGCACGTCGGAACGCTTCCGCGATCGTCCCGACGATCTCGATCGACTGGAATCGCTCGAGGCCCTGGTGACCATCGCCCGCGGCGCGAACCTGGAGATCGATCTGCGCCGCGCGCAGAACCGCTACTACCGCATGCGCGAGTCGGTGCGGCCCGCGGTCGCGGCCTCGGACAACGCCGCGCAGTGGCTCGCGCTCTTCGACTCCCTCGGAACGCAGCTCACCGTCTCTCCCTCGTGACCACCATGGCCCACACCTCGGCACGCCAGACCTTCGACGATCGTCGCTCCGCCGGCGCGCTTCTCCATCCGACCTCGCTGCCGGGCCGCTACGGCATCGGCGA